>CAIOTO010000114.1 GCA_903861255.1 uncultured Alphaproteobacteria bacterium
CAAAGTGTTCAGCTGATACGGCACTTCGAGATATTCAAGATTTAAAATCACGTGGTCTTTTTATTCAAAACCCAGGGGGTGGACGTAGCACAAGCTATCATTTGATTGAGGAGATTAAATCTTAGAGCTCACCCTTTAAATACGTACTTCATCTTTTTTAGTTTAGCAAATATCATTTATCCGCATTTTCTGCCCTCGTCACAAAAAGACACTTGATTGCTATCCCTTTTTGTATACGACCAAACAAACCCCGGGGGGAAATTCATCCACAACCCCACCACACGTTCCTGCGTGTACGCACGTGAAAAGGCGAGCGGGGATTTTGGGTTATACGTTACATGTATAATTTTTCCGCCCGGTTTAAGAATTTTAAAAGCGGCTTCGATAATGGCAAGACGTTTATCTTCCGGTAAATACATCAATGGAATTGCTGATACGACCGTTTCGACATGTCCAATCCAAGATTCAGGAATTAAATCAGGCAAAAACGCTGCATCGCCTTCGATAATTTGTGGTGCATCTGATGTTAGGCAAAGTGCTGGCAGAGTATCTTTTAGAAAGGTGCACAACGTTGGGTCTAACTCAACCACGGCGAGTTGTGTTGATGATACTCCACGTTCAAGAAGGGCGCGCGTTAAACGGCCTGTTCCCGCACCAATTTCAACAACATATCCGCCTTTATTAGAAACCTGAGCAGCAGCAGTGCGTGCTAATTTAACTGAAATCGGCGCTACGGTTCCAAGACGTCCAGGATACTTGATCCATTGCTTAAAAAACAGCTTGTTTTCATGGCGGCGTAATTCTGAATCATAATGCTGATCAAAAGTTTGTTGATGCATATTTTGTCCTTAATTGAGTGAGGCCACAGAAGAAATATAACTACGCTATCGTGATTTAAGCGTTTGCGCAAGATGGAAGTTGAGCGACTCCACGTAGCATTTCCCCCCTATGATAGCTAACAAATTAATGATATAATATGTCTAAAGTTATTTCATTTAATACACAAATAAACGCCACAGGGGTGATATACACTTATGTCATACGCAAAATTGTTGCACATCTCGACTGCGTTAATCATCTGTGCTTGCCCACACAAAGCCCAGGGGAAACTGACGATATTTGCCCCTGTAGGCGCGCCTCAAGGTTTTTTAAATGTCGCATCGACAAACACGCAAACAAATTCGTTAATTGCGGTGGCCGGCAATAAAGATCACCAAGTTACAAACAATAAAACGGCAAATAACAAAAACAATGCTGGCAAACAACCCCCTGTTTCTCTTAGTGAAATAGCTAAGAACGTAAAAGTTCTGATTGAAGAATACACGAAACGGCGAGATCTTGCACAAAGCCAAGGTTCTGAGAATCGATACGATGAATTGCTGAAGGATGCCAATGATCTTGCAAAAGAAATCGAAGATGCATCCCAGAAATATGACGAACTGCGCCTTGAGCAATCTCAAAAAGGAAATGCAGAATCAGGTGAACAAGCAAATCGTCTGACTGAAATTATTCAAAGTCGCACAGAACCATTTAACTCACTTTTGTGGCGCATGGACCAAGTGATTGCGGAAATTAAACATGATGACACGGTCATGCCGGATCGTGCCGCTTCTGAAGGAATTCCCCCAACATCCAAATTAGTTGCGTTAACAGCACGCACCCAACGTGAAGAGCCTCTTGCACCAAAGTCTACTTTATGTGAAGACGAAGAAGGCGAGGAGGAAATCAAGCACAAATCCCTCCAGCCATTTAAGGCTAAGGGCGATGACTTAGATGATCTGGGCGAGTAACGTGTCAGGCAAAAGACAGCGCATCAAGATCAACGCATACACATTCTCATACAAATAGATAAGGGCATCACCACACATACAAGGCAAAAGGCCATTGTGTTATCGCAATAATCAGTGGCATACACACATTCGTCATTCAAACAATCCTCAAATTGATCGTGGTTTTCTCGCCAACAGGTCCGATCTCGTTTGCATCGAGAATAATTTTCCAGTAAATCGCATTCTTTTAAACAATTAAAATCCATACAGCGACTATCTGTGCCGGGGAATGCCTTGCTGCAATAGTCAAGGCCATACGTAAGCCGGGCAAAAGTACTGTAAATAACAATGACACTTATTGCAGCCACACAGGCAACACGAATCGAACAACAGTGTGTTAAAGCATTACGGCCACATGCTATGTAGTCAGAAATGGTTGATACTTTTTTTTTGTTATCAGTTACGTGTGCTTGAATGAGTAATTTATGTGCTTCTGCATCCAAAAAACCCTCTCGTTTATGCATATCTGTTTCTGAATCTAAACTTCTTAGTTTATTTTGATATTCACCGTTTGGCAGAAGCTGTGCTGCTGCGTAACACGTGCGGGGCAACATCATTATCATAAAAACAGCCAATAATAGTAAAATTTTCATAAAATTTCCTAGAAAGAATATAAATGATTAAGAATCACTTAAAAAGTTACAATAAAACTGAAAAATGCATTAAGATAAATTTTAAATTACTTTTTGGGTACTTGTAAAGGTTTAAAAATACGAGGTGGCCAGTCTTTCCCTACGACACTCTCCCCCAGTCTTCCTTTACTTCCTCTGTACACCACCGCTCCCAGTTTCCCTATGGCACTCCTCCCCCTTTTGTTAGACTCTTGCAAATAATCTAACTAACTTCAAGATATAAGGATCCATAAGATACATGGCCCCTCGGATCACGTCCGAGGAAGAATAAAGCAGAATTAAGTAAGAAATTAAAGCTAATTTAAATAGGAATTTCTACATAGTTTTTTTCTATTTCCATGAAAATTAGTATTATGACTCCTATTTTTCATGGATATAGCAGTGAGCTACACTAACTGGTCATTAATGAATTGGTATTACCCTGCCATAGCTTGCTTTTCTAGATGCTCTTCTACATGCTCGTGCCAATGTATCGGACGACTTTTTGTCGGCCAAGGATGCTGAAAATCTTGCATCATGCAATGAATCGCTGACGCATGTAAATCAATTTCAACATCACCGGAAAATAACATGCGGATCGAATATTGATCCTCTGATTGCTTGGATTTTTCAGCGTTCAACATCAATAAATTCAGCACTCGGATAGGGTGCTTTTGATGAAAATTCCGCTTAAATACATTCGTAACATGATGAAATGTGATGCCACTATGAACACGAAAATAAGTTTCATGATGGTCAAAATGCTCATTCATTTCCCAACAAAAACGATTCGTAAGGCAACTAAACGAATTCTTTGCAGGGTCGAACGTCATAGAAGTAACAGGAAACAAACCATCTTGCAGGTGTGTTGAAAAGTGCAGTAGATGTTCGATATCTTCTGCGATTAGTTTCAGAGGCTTATATTTATGTAAGTCTGACATAAGTTCCTTAATTATTATTTTTTGCTTAATACTAACATCGTTTGATGCGCCCACAGCAAAGCAGATGCTTAATTGCGAACTCTCATGATAAATGTATAGTAATTACATTTTTTATTATATGTATCATTATCTCAAGCTTTACTCAGATTTTATCAAGTAAAAAATGGGTAAAATTTGAAAAAAATATAAGATGTGTGCGTTTCGGATTCGTGTAGAGTGCAAATACAGATTGTGGCATTGAGTTTTTTATGATAGACCTATATTCATAATTAAACTTAACAAAAGAAAAAATACAATAAAATGAAATTAAAATTTTCTTTAAAATTGTCGTTATTCGTCATTCTTGCTGCAACACATTGTTTTTCAGTAACACATTCTGCAACATACTCAGCCGCATCTGTGTCCTCTTCGGGAATAGATCTAGCGGAAAATGCAAAAGTTTTAGTGGGCATGCAATACATTACAGGGCAACATACAAAGCGTTGTGGCGATTTTAATGAAAAGCCAATAGAAACATCAGCAAAGTCTGCGCAAACAGACAACATCATTCAGGTGCTTTCAAACCCAGCCAAGGTTTCTGCGCAAAAAGCAGATGAAACTCAAACACGCGTGATTGCAACATCAATTATGACGACTATATTTGTACATAATGGCGCAAAGAAACTAACGCGCAACAATCTTAAGGAAACTGATATTCACTATAGACACTTCAGAGCCACAGAGCTTATAGAGGATCTTTCTGTTTTGTTAAACGGGAATTTAGAAGCCAATGGATATAAAGCGCTAGATGAAGCTGTCTTAACAAGCAATTGGTCAACATATAGCGATCTTGAAACGTATAGCAAGATAACGAAAGAGCTGTTTGCATTGTGGTTTAATGAAGCACTAAGAGAACATCGTGGCGGCTTTGTGAAGTTGATCGCAATTGCAGAAATAAAAAAGCAAGCAGAAATTGCAGAACAGAAAATAAAAGACGCAATTGCGGAACAGCTAAGGCAAGATAAAATTAAAGCAGCAGCAGCAGCAGAAGAAGCAAAACAAAAACTGAGATTGCTTAAGCTTGAAGAAGAGACTGCTCGTAAGGCTGAAGAAAAAAGGCAGGCAGATGAGCTGAGAGCTAAAGAAGAACAAGCAGCAGAAGCTGCAAGATTGCTTAAGCTTAAAGAAGAAAAGCGAAGGCAAGCTGAAATAGTTGGCTCCCCACGCGGGCCCATAAATATGAGAACAATTATGCACGGTGGCAATGATGGGTCTCAAACGCCACAAAATCTGTTTAAAAGGAAAGGCAGAGATGCACAAACGCCAAGCACAAGAGTAAAAGCAAGAGTTAATAGAGAAAATGCTCCGCATGAAAATGGAGGTACTTTAGACGCGCTTATTGGTGGTAAAAAACTTGAATTCCAATATTTTCGTATCTCTGATGATCTAAATGATAAAAACTATTTAGGTTTAGGTATGACTCGCACTGATTTTGAATCGCGGATAAAATCTGCCAGGATAGAAGATGTCGCTGATATTTATCGGGAGATGCTTGAATCAGAAAAAGAAAGCGCTACAGAAGATTCAAAAGATTCAGAAATGGAAACAAAGGCTGCTGTAACTGAAGCGAAAATTATGGAAGCTTTTGCAAACTACTATCTAGGTAGTGGGCAATTAGAATTGGCATCTAAATTGTTAACTGAAACATCAATATGTATTTGGGAGCATAAAAATGAAAATTGCGTATTAAAGCATATTTATTCGGATGGTAAGATTTTATCTGATGGAGTTCAAATTAGTTCTATAGAGGCAAAAATTAGGAATCTAGACACGAGCCTTATTCATTTATATCTGACGACAGATAATTTTTACGATTCATTGCAGTTAGCAAATGTTTCGACAAGCTCATCATCGAACTTAGCTGTGGCTCGAACATCTTATTTTTCTAATTTTGCCATGTTTGTTTCAAATGTGTATGCTCAGTGGGAAAAACCCACTTTTAGAAGAAGTCTGTTTGGTGCAGTAAGTGCAGCAGGCCTGGGTGTGTCAGCTTTTTTCTTCCCTGGAACATGGTCCGCACTCCTTAAAGGATTTGGTAAAAAATCATAACGGGAAGATCTTTATATTGTTTCCTCTACCGACCCTAATTCGGGATTGAAATAAAAAACAACACGCTTCCGTCATTGCGAGGAAGCGAAGCTGACGCGGCAATCTGACTGTTTGAACACAAAGATCGCCACGTCGCTAATGCTCCTCCATCCTTCGCCCAAGCGGGCTTCGGCCTGGCAGGCTGATGACAACATCTTAACCGAATGACATTGTGTCACACCACTTCCCCTACTTATCATTCCCAACCCAGGTCCGGGGATGATAATCATTTTGGATAGTCTGTCCAAACATGTGAACCGTGCTTTATTGTTAAATTTATGCTAAAGTCATTACAAATAAACGCACTCATGTGAGGGTTTATATGAGTTTTATAGCAAAATCTTCTCTTGCTGTTCTGTTGATAAATGCACATTTTGCACATATTGCGCATGCAAATAGAAATGTTGATAAAAATTCGTCTGCTCTAAAAGCAGAATCCATTAAGCGTCTTGGTAAAGATTATCAAGACGTCATCAATCTTTCTTGTTTCGCCTTATTCGCGCAGGAACAAGAGTATGTGCATCAAGGTTCTTCCAAAAAATCCACCAAATCTGCGGGGATGGAATTATTTATTCGCATCCCGAACACAGCTGAAAAAGGGAGATACCTCAACACCGAAGATTTCATTATTCATATTAATCAAGCCGGGCAACTTGGCGCACTTACAACAAAGATTATCGAGAAAGTCATACGCAATGCCGCGTTATTGCATCACACACACGCACCCTATTATATTAATATTCCGCCACCATTAATCACGCCTGCCTTTGCGACTGAGTTTGCGCAAAAATTGGCGGAAGCACGTTTGCCAACGCATTTAATCGGTATTGAACTCACCGAACGGGAAACGATTTTAGATCGCGCGACCTTTGATGCAGGCATGGCCGAACTTAAGAAAATGGGCACACCACTTGCGCTTGATGATTACGGCAAGGGCAATGCAACACGAGAGTTCCTAATTGGCTTGCCTGTTGGGCGGGTTAAGATTGATCGTGGCGTCTTATGTGATGCGCAAAAGGATGAAAGGCTGGCCGAACAGCTGCGTTTAGACATTGAATTTATGCAAAAATCCGGCATGGAAGTTATCGCCGAAGGCATCGAAACAGCTGATGATTGCACCTTTGCGCTTAATTTAGGGTGCGACGGGATTCAGGGGTATCTTTTAGATTCCCCTAAAATGCTGATTCCTGTTGACGCGTAAATAATTTTAGATAAATTTACCGACCATCCGCCGTCATGGCGAGCCCGCAAAGCGGGCGTGGCCATCCAGAAAAAATATATAAAACAACAACTTTTCATTCAATGAATATAACTCAACTGGATGGCCACGCCAGCAAAGCTGACTCGCCATGACGGTAGTGGGGACAATATTTATGTAAAGCGTTAATGCGTAGGCCAAGAACCCACACCCATCTTATAAAAACCATTTTATCATTGATATATAAGTATATAAATGCTATTCAATAATACTTGATATATTGTTCTTATATATAAAAATTAAATTAATTGCAACAGAGGTCACCATGAACCTAAAGAAATTCACATCATCATTATTGCTAACGTGCTTTTTTCACCAAGCTGTATCTACGGCAGCATTTGCTATGTCTCAAGATTTTGAAGGTGTTGAACGTTATGCGCAAGGCCTAGCCACCGATCATCGCACGTCATTGCACTTTAAGGCTGACGCTGCGCATACAGCCGCTGGTGTATTGTTTTATAAGTTGGATCCTGATGGCAATTATAGTGTTATTTTAGGGCAACGTGACGATGATCCAGGGTTTTGTAACTTTGGCGGAAAATCAGATGCGGACGATGGAACGCTAAATATCACGGCTGCACGTGAAAGTGCTGAAGAATCAATGGGCTTATTTGCCGTTCATGGTTATCTTGTGTCACGTGCGCCATTTGCGGATGTGTATTCTTCTGGAACAAGTGCGAGTGGAGATAAAAGTAAGCTTTATCGCATGTATTTGTATCAAACTGAATATATTGCTGAATCGCGATTTGATAAAAAACTAGCCGAGGCAACGGATTCACATAGTAAGGAATACAAACGCTTTAAAACATTTAAAGTGCGTGATTTGTTAGATGCGGTAACGAATAAAACAAAGGACGTCAAAACAAGTGACCAAGAAGAAGTAACGCTTTATGGGCCACTCTTTAACATGTTATCGACGCCGTTTTACCGTGATGCGTTAAATCGTTTGGCCAATAATCAACGTACGCCCTTAAGCGCGCCGCAAAAGGCAAGTTATATTCGTGAAGAAGATTATACAAATCACGACGATGGTAAAGTTTCTACGCGAGATAAATTGGCATATGATTTCGAGGCGATAGCCATAGCTGCTACTGAGAGAGCAAACAGCAATGCAACTGAGGCCGCAGAAGAACTCAAACTGATTAAAAAACTAAAGAATTTTGGACACAACCTTGATGGTATGAAGATCGTTCCAAATGCCTATGAAAAGGTGCAATTTACGGCACAAGAAGAAAAAGAGTTTGCATACACCGAGGCCTTTCGTCAGCGCGTGATGATGGAATTAAAATCTAATGCTGAAAAAAAGAGAATAGCGGCCCTTGAATCACCTGTTTTTTTAGAAAAAACAAAAAAATTTGATGTGTATTCTGTGCGTCCTAAAGTTGATGTTTCACCTGGCCGTTACACCATGACCGAGGGGCATCTGATGCTTGTGCTTGGCCACGACTATGTAGAACCAACGGATTTTCTAGACTTATCCCTGCATCGCCAGGCTAATATTGCCAATCTAAAAAGATACTTCGCCAAATACAATAGTATGGAATTTGAAAATAAAGTTGCGACAGAAGGAGTTGATGAAGAAGGTAAAAAAGCTGAATTCAAGCGTAAACTTATTGTTGATGATCGTTTTATTGAACGTCTCGCCGATGTAATGGATGTGGAACGTCAAGAATGGGTTAAAACAGGCCGTTTTCCAGTCTATCATGGCACCACTGATCAAAATGGTCATGCGTTTCGAATTGCGTCAATCATTAATAACCATCTTACGTTGAATGCCACTGATCATCTAACACGTCTTCGTTATACGGATCTTTATTTCCGTGAAGTGGCTAATATGGCGGAGGATATTGCCCGCTATGGCACTGACCATTATGAAAATGGTAATCGTGATCGTCGTTTGTTTGGCAATTTTGTATTAACAGCGGGTCGCGCAACGTCACGATCTACATCATCTACGGTTGAATATTGGGGCAACAATCATAGCGTTGCGGACCCTAATGTTAAAAAACGATTCGAAGAAGGAACGGCGCTGTTAGGCATGGATTTGGCTTATGCCTATTATGAATCGCTTTTTCAGCAATTTATCGCGGATACAGGAACTGCGTATGGTAATGCGTTGTTGCTGCAAATGTTTATTTCACCAGAGGCCTTGACTGGTTATGGTGCGACTGATTATATGAACGAAAAAGTTGCATTAACTGCGTATCAAAATGCGCAAGCAGAATATAAACGTATCGGACAATCCGGTAAAGAAGACTTTGAACCCAAAAAAACAGATGGCACTATAGATTCTGCCCGTACTCCGGAAACCGAAAAAAAGAAAGGTCTCTTTGGCGAAGTGCGCTTGCAATTGCACCCAGACATGATGCGTGATCCATCGCAGTTTACAGCATATGGCCTTGATTTTTTCCCACTTGATACGGCTAAACAACGTCGTTTTAATAATGGGCTTTCTGCAGTAACGGCGGCAAATCTGGGGCATTGGTTTTCCCAAAAGACAGCACTAATTCCAGGTAGTTTGATGGAAACGCCGACAGCTAGAAACCTATACAAAATGGTGTATAAAAGCGTTACAGGCGATGATATGGACGATGTGCCAAATACACATAGTTTATTACACCTTGCGAGATTTGGTCATTTAGAGGCTCTTGAGACATTAATAAAAGCATGTCCCGATCTTGTGGGATCAATTAACCCTATTCAGCTTTTTGATGCAGCACTTGCAAGCGGTAGCTACACGGTTACAAAATATGTTGTGACAGAGATTATCAAAAGACCGATACATGAAATACTCGATATTAAAAGCGTGCTTACAAAAATGGAAATGGAGACGCAGCAAAAATTCAAATCTTCATTTAATTATATTTTGAAACACTATGATTTTGCCAGAATACCTGAATCTGACATGCCTGCTGAAGTTAAAAAAACCCTCGCACGTATCGTTTTAAGAACAGGGAATGACTATGCAATTGAATTAGTGCAAAGAAAGATTAGGCCCTATACAGACGAAGATATTGTAGAAGTTTTTATGCAAAATGATTGCAACCCAGATGACTGGGAGTCGGGTGCTGTTGCCATTATACATCGGGGGTTGGTGACTATTGAAAAATTCACAAGTCTTTTGCTGAGTTATATGAAGTCAGCTCCTGCCAGCGAACAATGGTTCCCACAAAATCAGTTTATAAAATTACTTAAAAGAGGGCTTCACGTTTCTGCTATAAATCCAAACACAGGCGATCCATTTCTATTTGATGTGCCCTTTTTTAATAATTTGGCACCAGAAGAAGGCACTTTTCTGTATCAAGGTGATTTTTTAAGTGTTCGCAATCAACACGGTTTGAATGTGCTGGAACACGTGTTGATAGAATATAAAAAAGGAAAGAAAACATCACATCAATTCACAGCCGCTGTTGATGCGCTTATTAAGCGTACATCTGGTTCGTTGAAATCTTATGTTTCACCAGAGCTTTATGAATTTTTTAAGCATAAAATAGAATCTAATAATGTTAGCTGGCTAGTGCATAACAATCCTTTTGTACAGCCAGAGGCCCAAGCTTGGATCGCGCAAATCGAAAGTGCTTTGCAAAGTGATCATTACCCTGCAATTAAGCAAGTCACTGAAGAATGCCCATCGGATGAACTGTTATCGTATTATGTAAAAGCGTCACCAGAAAAAATATTAACGCAGCACCAACAACAGTTAAGAACGCGATTATATCAAGAAGAAAACGATTGGCGTGTGGCCATGGACAAGGCTCTTTCAGGTGAAGACATGGAAGTGGTCAGCCAATTAATAGAGACGATGCCACTTAAAGCTTATTATCATGAAGTATATAAAGATGTTGGGGCAACCAGATATTGGGATATTAACACAAAAATTAATGAAAAAATTGCATCTCTGCCTGAAAAGAAAAGGCTGTTGTTGGAAGCTTGGGAGGTGCGTCTGAATGAAGCATTAGATAGTGAACAATACTCACGCATAATGGATGTTTTATCGGAAGTTCCTAATCCTGATTACACGTTAACTGATGAACGTTTGAAAATCTCAAATAAAAGATACGCATTAAAACAACAATTGGAAGCTGAATTTAAAGCTGATCCACATGCATTTATGGCTAAGGTTGACACGATTGATTTTTCTGTTTTTGATTCGCGGACTTTGGATGGTTTTTTCAAAGACGAATTCGCACCTTATACAAAAGACATATTAAATCAATTATTTAAGGATGTTCCCTTAGAAAAAAGAGCAGAAGTTGTTTTGAAACCTATTAGCGATAATGGAGATACTACGCCATTTATTATGAAGACAATTTTTTGCATGCCCGCACATTTAAAGGTAACACGTGCTATATTCGAATGGGCCGGTTGTTCGCTTGTGTTAAAAGGTATGACAGAAAATCAAATGGTCAGCCTTTTTTTGCGTGTACAAGAATCTGAACCATCATTATTTGATTTTATTTTTGAACATGCACGTGATGTTTTAAGTAGTGCAGAGCCAGGTAAAGATTTTTTAAGAGAGTCGTTGGATTTTATGCCTAACAAGTACGTTAGTGTGCTTGTGCGCGATAATATTCCTGCCCTTAAAGAGCCAGGTGCGGATGGTTTTCCTCGGTTTTTTCAGTTGTTTGGTTCTCATGAAAAGTTATTAATGGAGCTAATAAAGGAAAATCCATTATTACTTGATTTCAAAACATCAATGGGATTGAGTTTGGAAGATTTGGTGGCTCATGCAAATGAAGATGAACAAATGACGCAAATTCTAAAGAAACTTTTGAAAATGAAGCAAACGTTAGTACGTGATGGAAATATGCTTTAGTGTCCGTTTAACGCGATGAAGGCATCGAAACAGCTGATGATTGCACCTTTGCACTCAATTTAGGGTGCGACGGGATTCAGGGGTATCTTTTAGATTCGCCAAAAATGCTGATTCCTGTTGACGCGTAGGCTTGGGCTTACTAAGAATAGTGTAATATATAGAATTCTAAGAATATACTTGTGTCATCACCGGGCTCCCGGCTCCGCCCTCGGGCTACGGCCGTGGCGAGTGACCCGGTGATCTAGAGAGTTTAACGGCATCATTTTTGATCGTTTCTTGTTTTTTAGATCCCCGGGTCACGCCTGGGGAAGACACAAAGCGAGAAAAAGATACTGTTTTGCTTGTGCTTGACACGAGGATGACATGGGGTTCTGCCAACGAAAGGTTTTTAACGTGATTACACGAAATGTTTTACTACTATCTGTGGCTGCAGCTATGCTTGCAACACCAGCATCAGCAGGTTTTTACCTTGGCGCACAAGCTGGCGGCGCGTTAATGCGCGGCGATATTAATTATACAGATAAAAATCTGCAACAAGACACAATGGGTCATACACGTGCAATGGGCGCTGCTTTTGGTGCACACCTTGGCTATTTGTATCAGCTTAATAGCCGTATGTTTGTTTTAGGTGAAGGCTATTTCATTAAAGAATCTGGAAAATCAAAATCTAATGATCTGACGTTTCAAACCACTACAAGTGCAAGCTCTGCAACCACTAAAGGTGCGTTCACTGTTCAGCCAAAAAGCAATTACGGTGCAGCACTTGGGTTTGGCGCCTTTATGAATCCAAAATTCAATCTGTATGCAAAAGTTGGTTTTGAAAGCAAAGGGCTAACGACGACATATACGTTACCAAATGCGTCTCCAGCAAATGGCACTAAAAAGTCAGCATGGTCCATTTCTCCTGGTGCAGGTTGCATGTATAAAATAACGGATTCAATCGCGATAAATCCTGAATACACGTATGTGGTTGGTAAGAAATATAAGGTTCTGCCGCAAACAACAAATGCAGATGGCACATATTCAAAGAGCATTAATTTCACACCGACGGAACATCGTTTGATGTTGAAACTGAACTACATGTTTGGGTAACTTTTTGTCATTTTCACACTCTGCGGTGTCATCCACGGACTCCTGCTTTGTTGTCTCCGTATTTACTTATGTCATCCTCGCGGAGGCGGGGATCCAGAAAAACAAGATTAAACGCCTTACTTTTGAGTCATAAAATAGTGAAGCAGCCCTAGATCCCCGCCTCCGCGGGGATGACAAGGTGGAAAGAAGTACATATGAAAAAGAAATTTATATTACTAAGTGGATTACTGGTCGCGGGAATCGCATTGTTTTTTATGCGCCAAGCTGACCATCCTGTTGATCCCAAAGGCACAGCAGAGAAACCTCCTCTCACCGAATTTCGCGTTGGCGTTACAGCTGGCCCGCATGCCATCATTATGGATTTTGTAAAAAAGGAAGCTGTGCGTCATGGCTTGAATATAAAAGTCGTTGAATTTAATGATTTCATATTGCCGAATGCCGCACTTGATCATGGCGATATCATGGTGAATTCATACCAGCACAAATTGTTCTTGGATGATCAAATTAAAAATCGTGGCTATAAGTTAACCGTTGTGGCACCGTCTGTTGTGATGCCGTTGGGCGTATATGCGTTCTCGCTAAAGTCACTCGCTGATCTCAAGCAAGGCGCGACAGTGTTGATTCCAAATGACCCAACCAATGGCGGACGCGCACTGTTGTTGTTGCAAAAACTTGGTCTACTCAAACTTAAAAATAACCCATTACCAAGTCTTTTGGATATCACAGAAAACCCAAAACAACTTGTCATTAAAGAGCTTGATGCACCAACCTTGCCGCGCGCAATGGTTGATGCGGATATTGCCGTGATTAATACGGATTGGTTATTTGTTTCCGGGTTGGATCCAGCAAAAGCATTGGCACGCGAAGATAAAGATTCTCCGTATGCGAATATCATTGCTGCACGCAGTGGCACTGAAAACGATGCAGATGTGAAAAAATTTGTGATGATTTACCACAGTGAACCGGTACGTAAATTTATTGAAACTGAATTTAAAGGGGCTGTGATTCCAGCTTTTTGAGGATATTTCTATTACTATACCGTCATGGCGAGCCCAGAGGGCGTGGCCATCCAGAATAACAGCCTGGATCACCACGTCGTCTTTGACTCCTCCATCCTTCGCCTAAGGGCTTCGGCCTGGCAGGCAGTGATGACGGTGATTACAATACATAAGGATAAAAACATGAAAACAATCACAATCGGTACCATTAACGTATCAAACACATCTCCACTGGTACTTATCGCAGGACCATGCGTGCTTGAAAGCCGTGATCACGCAATGATGATGGCGGAAAAACTGACAACTCTTGCGGCGCAAAAGAACATCCCGCTTATCTACAAATCATCATTCGACAAAGCGAACCGAACCAGCTTAAAAGGTGAACGTGGTCTTGGGCTGGATGCTAGTTTGGCGATTTTCGAAGAAATCAAGCGTACCTTTGGTTGCCCGATTGTAACCGACGTTCATTCACCAGAGCATTGCGCAGCTGTGGCAGGCTCAGTCGATGTGCTACAGATCCCAGCGTTTTTGTGCCGTCAAACGGATTTGCTGAAAGCAGCGGCTGAAACGGGTAAAGTCATAAATATTAAAAAAGGGCAATTTCTAGCACCATGGGACATGCGCAATGTTGTGTCCAAGATGGAAGCGTTCGGTAACGAATCTATTATGTTGTGTGAACGCGGTGCAAGTTTTGGGTATAACACATTGGTGTCTGATATGCGTGGCCTCGCCATCATGGCAAAGACAGGCTATCCTGTTGTGTTTGATGCGACGCATTCCGTACAGCAACCAGGTGGCGCAGGTGAATCAACAGCTGGCCAGCGTGAATTTGCCACCATTCTTGCGCGATCTGCTGTGGCAACCGGTATTGCCGCTGTCTTTTTAGAAACACACCAAGACCCAGACAATGCTCCAAGCGATGGTCCGAATATGATTCATTTATCTGATATGGCGCAAGTCATCGATGAATTGATGGCGTTTGATAAGGTTGCAAAGGCTATGCCACGCGGGATTTAAAGATTTATCGAATTTTGCTGTGCTTATATAAATCGTTCTGTTTTTAATTACATTACCCGGAACGATTGTCATCCCCGTGCTCGAAACGGGGATCTTGCCTGTTTTGAACAACCTCACACGTAATCTGCATTACCTTTTGCCGATTAAGATCCCCGGATCACTCGCCACGGCCGTAGCCCGAGGGCGGAGCCGGGAGTCCGGGGATGACATCAAAAGGGATGTTTTTGAAAAGTGACGGGTAGTGAAGTTTTTAAATTCATACTTTGTTAATATATTTTGCACTATAATATCAGTATATTTTAAACCATTAGAAATGGATTATTCAATGATTCGTTTAAATATACTGCATATACTGATCGCTTGCATTTTCGTCAATGCTGCAAATAGCAGTGAAACGACCGTCCCTCAAGATAAAGAAGCATTACAGCAATTTTTTGAAAACAAAGAAAATAAGTTAACAGTAGAAGAGTGTAATCATTTTTTAAAAATATACGCGCGGTATGATCAGCTAGGTTTGGTTGCACTGGTTCTTAACCCACCTCAGCAAAAGCTAGCACTGGGCAGAACAAGGGCTAATCCAAAACCCAGCCAAGACGGAATCAATAAAGCTTTTGGTTTAACCGGCAGCACGAGAGTGATGGCAATGCTGATAGGAAACGATGAATTAAAGCCTGAACAAACAGCAATAGATGATAAGTTTGATCGTCTTTTGGCTGCCGACCTTTCTCAGGACAATAAGCTTGCAAGAATAGAAAATGTACTTAAAAGCGAAGTGACAGCAGAAAAGCAAGAAACGGTAAATAATTTATTTTTATTTTTTGTTGATGTTTTAAGTCACAGAATGGAAAATAAAGGTTACAATGATACGTGGTCGGAGACAATTGATGAAACATTTAAAACATTTTTGACACGTCAAACAGTAAAGCCAGATCAGGCGACGTTAACAGCGGGGCTCAAAACTCTTGCTAATCATACAGACAGCGCTCTTGTTGGTCACTCAGAAGAACTAATTGCATTATTGAATGTTGGAATTAAATTTATAGAACCAGAAGATTTAAATAATGGCATAAAAGTTGCCGTGATTCTTGCAAAAGGAACAGATGACTATAATATTGCCGAAAGCCTTATTAAAAAAATATTTAGCGACCAAGATGTGCAGCCAACTGTCGCAGGAATGAATTCAGTGATTACCGAGATTCCGCGTCTTAACAATAACGATCAATCACGAGGTGAAACCGCATTCCAAGCTTTTTGGAAGGAAGCAAAAAAAATTCAAGTATTGCCCAATAATACTGGTTTATTTGCC
>CAIOTO010000115.1 GCA_903861255.1 uncultured Alphaproteobacteria bacterium
AGAGTTTTATTTGGGTCGTGAGTGATCTAGTTACAATTTGTTCGGGAATTTAGGTAATAACAGCCATCATACCCGCAATTGCAAATCCTTTTAGCCCAACAGGCATTACCGTTTGAATCACAAAAGGAAGCGCCAAGTTTGGCGCAAGATCCGTTGTAATGGAAAATGCAATAATACCGATTACACCGATTAAAAGGAAAAAAGGAATTGACAAAAGCCCACTCCACATTGTTCCACGTATTGTTTCTTGAATTGACTTACCAATCAGCAAGCGTTGCATATATGGCGGAACAAGTGTTTCACCAAAGAACAAACTTAACGCTGCTGCCGAGAGGGTTAAAACTGATGCCACAGACCACGTAAAAGCTGTTGCAGGTGTATGAGCAAATAATGCATCAACGCCACCAATATGATAAACACCAAAAATAAGAACAAGTGGCAGTGCTATAATAAGCACACAAAAATGAATTGTATCATTCGTAACAACGGCTTTCATACCGCCAAGTGTTGAATAGCTCACCACAATAAGTGCCCCGATAAGTAGGCCTGTCACCGGTGGAATATCCATAAAAATATGAACAATATAACCAAAGGCGCTAAATTGTGCGCCCGCTATACCTGCACACACCAAAGCCCCAGCTAGGCCTGTCACGATACGAACATTTTCACCATAGATGCTTCCCATAATTTCACCAACGGAATACATCGATGAAAACGGTTGCATCCGGGGAGCAATGTATTTGGCAACAAGGATTTCTTTTAAACTAAATCCCCACAATGCAATTACATAAAATATGCCAAGAGTATATGTTTTTTCGGCAAGGCCAGTTGTAAATCCACCGCCAATAAAGGATGAGGAAAGTGTTGCAAACACAAAGAATGCTGAATAGGATTTCCCACCAATTGCGTAATCCTTTAGGTTTTTAACAGAACGACTCACCCACAAACCAGCCCCTAAAATAATAGCTAGGTATGACCAAAAAATAATATAATCAAGTGTTTGCATATATGAATCCTTTAGCAGGGTAGAAGATAATATTACGTAGAATGTACAGGGTTGTAAAAATCATGTCAACCTTAAGAAAATTTCATTTAATACTTTGTAAATATCACAAAAATATTTTTTTATTACTTTCTCCGCGTTTTTACTTTAAGATCAAATTTAGCTTGTAATCGCAATTTTCTAACGTTTGATCTTTAAAGTACTTTCAGTTAACATGAGCCAAACACGACAATAAAAGGATAAAAAATCATGCCAGCCGCACCTATGCCGCAAAACTTCGAAGATGGAATGAATGAACTTGAAACGCTTGTTAAAAAGCTTGAAGAAGGACAAATGCCACTTGAAACGGCAATTGAAGCCTTTGAACGCGGCAGTACGCTTCGTAAGTTTTGCGAGGAAAAACTATTGAAAGCAAAACTTAAAGTGGATCAAATTTTAATTGATGCTGAGGGAAGCGTCCGTACAGAATCGTTTGACACCACTCAAAATTAACATAGAGAAATACATATGCTTGGATCATTCCCAACAACACGCCATCGTCGTCTTCGTCAAACGTCATGGGTTCGAAACCTTGTTGGGGAAACACATCTTTCTGTAAATGACCTGATTTTACCCATTTTTATTCGTGAAGATTCTCTGCGGGCAGATCCCATTCCATATGCACCTTTTTATCGTCACACACTCGCTGAACTACCCAAGATTATTGACCAAGCAGTCGCAAGTGGAATCCCTGCGATCATGCTGTTTCCTGCACTTGAGTCCGATAAAAAAGATGACTCTGGTTCAGAAGCACGCAACCCAAACACTCTCGTGGCAAAAGCAATTCGCCAAATTCGTGGTCAAAATTTGCCCCTTGGAATTTTTGTCGATGTTGCATTGGATCCTTATACAGCACATGGCCACGATGGTGTCATTGTTAATGACAAAGTTGATAATGATGCAACAGTTGAACGCTTGGTGGAATTGTCACTTGTGTTAGCCGAAGCCGGCGCGGATGCATTATGCCCATCTGATATGATGGATGGCCGCGTTGCCGCAATGAGAAATGCATTAGATGCGCAAGGATTTGACGATCGACTTATCATTAGCTATACAGCTAAATATGCCTCTAGCTTTTACGGGCCATTTCGTGTTGCTGTGGGCGCAAAAACGTTAGCTGGTTTGTCAGATAAAAAAACATATCAAATGGACTATCGAAATACACGAGAAGCGCTCCATGAGGCGGCTTTTGATGTGGCTGAGGGTGCAGATATGCTCATCGTAAAGCCTGGCCTGCCCTACTTAGATGTCATCAGTGAACTTTCAAAAAAAACCTATGCGCCCGTTCTTGCCTATCACGTGAGTGGTGAATATATTATGGTAAAAACAGCAGCACAAGCGGGCTACATGGATGAGAGAAATGCATTTATGGAATCCTGTATGGCATTCAAACGTGCCGGTGCGCGTGGCATTATAACATACGCCGCACTGGACCTGGCTAAGTGGCTAAAAGAAAGTTAAGCTTGATTTTCCCCTCTAAATTATGGGACATATAAGAGTAAGAAATATTAACTGCATCGCACCTTGCCTTATGACAAATCCAGTCGCTGACTCAACTATTCAAGCACAAACTGAATTCCAGCCAAAAAGTTGGCCTTTTGAGGAAGCACGTCGCATTCTCAATCGTATTCATAACAAGACCCCTGAAAAAGGTTTTGTGTTGCTTGAAACAGGCTATGGTCCGTCAGGTTTGCCACATATAGGCACCTTTGGTGAAGTTGCACGCACATCAATGGTACGTAAAGCTTTTGCACAGCTATCGGACATTCCAACACGCTTGTTTGCTTTTTCTGATGACATGGATGGCTTGCGTAAAGTGCCTGACAATGTACCACAGCAAGAAATGTTAAAACTACACGTTGGCAAACCATTGATGCAAGTGCCAGACCCGTTTGGAAAGTATGAAAGCTTTGGTCAGCACAATAATTCAATGCTCTGCGATTTCTTAGATTCATTTGGATTTGACTACGAATTTCAAAGCAGCACTGACTGGTATAAAAGTGGTCGTTTCGATGATGCATTGCGCCTTGTTCTAAAGCATTACCAAGACATTATGTCCTTGATATTGCCGTCCCTTAGAGATGAACGCCGCGCAACCTACAGCCCTTTCCTTCCCATATGTCCACGTACTGGTGTTGTGCTTCAGGTTAAAATGGAAGAATTGCGCCTAGAGAGCGATACAATTATCTACCGTGATCCTGAAACTGGCATCTTGACTGAAACACTTATTACCGGCGGCCATTGCAAATTACAGTGGAAGGTTGACTGGGGTATGCGCTGGAAGGCCTTTGATGTTGATTATGAAATGTCAGGTAAAGATTTAATTGATTCTGTTAAACTATCCAGTCAAATTTGCCGAACGATGGGCGGCAGAGCACCTGAGAACTTAACCTACGAGCATTTTCTTGATGAACAGGGTCAAAAAATTTCTAAATCAAAAGGAAATGGACTTACCATTGATGATTGGTTGAAATACGCGCCGCATGAAAGCCTTGGCTATTATATGTATCAATCACCAAAGCGCGCAAAACGTCTGTATTTTGATGTGATTCCAAAGGCCGTTGATGAATATTTAACGCATATGCAAAAATTCCATAAGCAATCAGCAGATGAACAAAAGGATAACCCCGTTTATCATGTGCATGCAGGCAATCCGCCAACAGAGCAAGCGGTCGGCCTTACGTTCAATATATTATTAAATCTAGCGTCTGTATGTAATGCTGAAGACAAATCAATTTTATGGGGATTTGTAAAAAAATATGATGATGCATCATGTCCAAAATCACATGAAATGCTCGATCGTTTGATTACCTATGCGATTCGCTATTATCATGATTTTGTTGCACCGCATAAAGAATATCGTGCGCCAACGGATCAAGAACGTGCAGCATTATCAGAGCTTGCTGAAAAACTCCTTACGTTCAATTCAATCACAACCGCAGAAGAGCTTCAAACAGAAGTATTTGAAATCGGAAAACGTCATGGTTTTACTGATTTACGTAGTTGGTTTGGCACAATGTACGAAGTATTACTCGGACAAAAAGAAGGGCCACGCATGGGATCTTTCATCGCCCTTTATGGCATTGAAAATACACGGATTCTAATACGCGAAAAATTGGGATTGTAGAGAGATCCAAAAGAGAGTAACTTGTTAGCGTAGCTTGTATGAGTCTCGATACGGTACATACCCATATAATATGAAAACTGCTCCTTAATACAAAAAGGAGCGTGATCGTGCATAGTTGTTAAAGGCAAGCAAAGCATTAATGTCTGAACTATCAAACGTTACTGAACAAATAAAAAACAGAATTATGCTAACGGATGTTTTATCTCCGTTTATGCAATTTCAACGACGTGGCGGCCGTATAGTAGCACTTTGTCCTTTTCATAAAGAAAAATCACCATCCTTTAATATCGATAATGTTAAAGGGACCTATCATTGCTTTGGTTGCGGGCAGCATGGCGACCACTTTTCTTTTCTATCCGACCATCAAGGAATGACATTTGGTGAAGCGCTCACACATCTCGCAGAGAGAGCCGGTGTACAGCTTCCAGAAAAAAAACCTCGGCCGATGATCCATATCTCGGATGATGGGGAATATAGTGAATTTGATGCGCAACAGGACAAAGACTCACAACGTGATAAATGGTTCACACTCATGGAACAAGCAGCTGCTTGGTACGAAGAAAAGCTATTAACACCCGCAGCACAAGGAGTGAGAGACTATCTTGCTTCGCGTTCTTTGCCCAGTGAAATGATACAAAAATTTCGCATTGGATTTGCACCTGCGCACGAAAGTCTTGGGGATGCATTAACCAAATTAGGCGCGTCACAACCAGATTTAATCACTGTTGGCCTTGTCACTGAAAATGGAACTGATCGCTTTAAAGGGCGCTTAATGTTTCCCATTTGTGATGCAAAGGGGCGCGTGATTGCTTTTGGCGGCAGAGCATTATCAAAAGATCAAATGCCAAAATATTTGAACTCCTCCGAAACACCTTTGTTTCACAAAAGCTCTGTTTTGTATGCGCAACACCATGCTTTTAAAGCGGTAACACGTGAGAACTCCCCACTGGTTGTCGAAGGTTATATGGACGTGATCACACTCCATCAATTTGGTTTTGAAACGGCAGTCGCGCCACTAGGAACTGCGTTCTCAGATGATCATATCAAACGCCTTTGGCAACGACACCCCTCCCCTATTTTTTGTTTTGATGGTGATGAAGCGGGCAAAAAGGCAGCCTTTAGAGTAGCGCAGCGGATATTTCCATTGTTGAAGCCTCATTTTTTTGTACAGTTTTGTTTCTTACCAAATGGCGAGGATCCAGACACATACCTTAAAAGCTATGGTAGACACGACTTTAGTAATCTTTTACAACAATCATCATCACTGGCAAACACTGTGTGGTTTGGTTATTTAAAAAAGCTAAGTATTACAGAAAAAGCGACACCGGAAGAAAAAACTGTTTTAAAAAAAGCATTGATGCAACATGTTAGTGAAATCAATGATTCTGATCTCAAACAATTTTTTCAACGCGATTTTAATGACAAGTTTTATAACTATTTCAATACCTTCATGAAGCAAACAAAAAACGCTACCATAAAAAGTACTGGAAATAGCAACTTTTCCCCTATTCTTACGTCAGAAATCGTGCAAACATTAAAAAAAGTAAAAAAAAATCACTTACCAGCAAAAATTTTGTTGGCAACTTTGAAAAACAACCCCACATTAGTAACAAGGGTGTACGAAACGATGGTCAATATAGAAGGTTTACCGGATGATCTTGCTCTATTTCGTGACTACTTATGTGAACAAACGTTTGATTCTGTAGAAAATTTAAAGGAAGAAGCGATAAAAAAAGGATTTACAGATACACTATCTTCGCTGGATGAACTTGATTTAAAAGCGATTGCACCATTTGCAATGATAGGAACAGAAAGTGAAATCGCATTTCAAGGATGGATGGACGTATGGAACCAGCATTACATGAAATTAAGAGTTCAAAATGAGACAACCATGATGAAAGCACGTTTAAAGTCTTCTTTGAACGAAAAAAGCTGGGAACAATGGCAACAAATTAAAACGGTATTAAACCATGATACGCAAAACTAGTAATTTAAAAATTTTAATAAGGAGCAACTTTAAAAATGGCAAGCCGACCTATGCGAAAAGTTGAACATAACACGACCGATGATTCGTCCGATGTTCCATTGATTGAACTTAGCAAATCAAATCCAACGCTTAAGCGATTGATTTCAAAGGGAAAAGAACGTGGTTATATCACATATGATGAATTAAACGAGGCTCTTCCTCAGGATCAGTTATCGTCAGATCAAATCGATGAAACAATGACCATGATTGCTGAAATTGGCATCAGTATTGTTGATAGCGATGAAGAAGCCGAAGAAGCACTAACGGGAGATGAAACTGCCGTTAAGCCTGATTTGTCTGATTTTGATTTTACCGATAATCCGGAAGAATCGGAAGAAGAAGTAACAGGACGGACAGATGACCCCGTACGCATGTATTTGCGTGAGATGGGTAACGTCGAGCTTTTGTCTCGCGAAGGTGAAATCTCAATCGCAAAACGTATTGAGTCAGGCGTTGTTTCAATGATTGGCGGCTTATGTGAAAGTCCGGTAACAGCGCAACTTATTACCGTATGGAGAGAACTTCTTGTTCAAAGCAAATTAGTTACACGCGATTTAGTCAGCGTAGACAACTCAACTAATTTTGAAGAAGAAGCTGTTGATGATGATACAGATCTTCCTGAAGACGCTGATTCAATTGATGAAGTAGCTATTGTCTTGTCAGATGCAGATGAAGCTGCTCGTAATAAATTAGTTATTTTGTTTGATAAGCATTTAAGCTTATTTGCAGAACTTCGCCCCATGCAACAATTGCTCGTTTCAAAAAAGAAGCCACTTTCAACGGGTGATTCTAAATACATGGCGATACGCGATAAGCTAATTGTTAACTTTCAAGAAATTAAATTTAATTCGCAACGCATTGAAGACTTGGTAGAACACCACTCACTGTTAAATAATTCCGTAATGTTTTATGAACGTCATTTGCTTACCGCCGCTGAGACTAAAGGAATAAAACGTGACAAAGCACAGCCACGTCTTGTTAATCAAGCATACAGTGATGCATGGCTAGAAGGACTTAAAGCGCTAAAAGAAAAGGGTTGGGCAGAATTTCTTGTTGCGGAATCAGAAAAGCTTAATGAAATAATTGAAGCTACACGGGAAATCGAAGAAAAATATGGCTTGCCGTTAAACGACTTCCGTCAAACGATCAATCTGATTCAACGTGGTGAACGTGAATCATCGCGCGCAAAGAAGGAAATGATTGAGGCAAACCTTCGTCTTGTTATTTCAATTGCAAAGAAATACACGAATCGTGGCTTACAGTTTTTGGATCTTATCCAAGAAGGAAACATTGGATTGATGAAGGCGGTTGATAAGTTTGAGTATCAACGTGGCTATAAGTTTTCTACATATGCAACATGGTGGATTCGCCAGGCAATCACACGATCTATTGCCGACCAAGCACGTACGATTCGTATTCCAGTTCACATGATTGAAACAATCAATAAATTAGTTCGCACATCACGTCAAATGATGAATGATATTGGACGTGAACCAACACCAGAAGAACTTGCAGAGAAACTTATGATGCCACTGGACAAAGTGCGCAAAGTTATGAAGATTGCAAAAGAGCCTATCAGTTTGGAAACACCAATTGGTGATGAAGAAGATAGTCACCTTGGTGACTTTATTGAAGATAAGAACGCTGTATTGCCAATCGACTCCGCAATTCATGCAAACTTACGTGAAACAACAACTCGTATCCTATCAACGTTAACGGCACGTGAAGAACGCGTTCTTCGTATGCGTTTTGGTATTGGTATGAATACAGATCATACACTTGAAGAAGTGGGACAACAATTTGCGGTTACACGCGAGCGTATTCGTCAAATCGAAGCAAAAGCACTACGTAAGTTAAAGCATCCAAGTCGTTCGCGTAAATTACGGAGCTTTTTAGATACATAAAAAATGAATGGCCCAGAACTTACACACGTTATATCACTTATAAGTCGTCTTCCAGGCCTCGGGCCACGATCTGGGAGGCGACTTGTATTATATCTACTCAAAAAACGTCAAGAAATATTAAGGCCACTCTTGCATGCCCTGCTTGAAATGGACCAAAAAGTTAAAACATGTGATAAATGTTTTTCGCTCGACACACAAAACCCATGCTCTTTATGTACAGATGATCGCCGTGATGCCGCGAGTTTGTGCGTTGTAGCCGATGTTGCTGATGTATGGGCATTTGAGCGCGCGCAAACGTACAAGGGCCTCTACCATGTGCTGGGTGGTCTTCTTTCTGCTATTGATGGTGTGATGCCGCATCAGTTAACACTTGAGCCACTTATCCGCCGCGTAAAAGATGGAGGCATTGAGGAAGTTGTTCTTGCCTTAAATGCAACCGTCGAGGGACAAACGACTTTGAATTATATCGCGGACCTTTTATCACCGTATGGTGTTAAAGTATCAACATTGGCGCATGGCGTACCTGTGGGTGGCGAACTTGATTACCTTGATGATGGCACGCTGCATACTGCGTTTAAAGCACGACGTGTTTTGGATGCTGCATAAAAAATAGATGAATTTAGAAAAATTCCTTGAAAGTAAGGCACAAACTCGTGTATAAAAAAACAATCGGGCGCCTAGCTCAGTTGGTAGAGCAGCT
>CAIOTO010000116.1 GCA_903861255.1 uncultured Alphaproteobacteria bacterium
CATCATTTCGTTTAATGTAAGCAAGCTGTTCTACATATCCAGATGTTTCCAATGTGCCTGCCACAGTAATGTAAGACCACTTTTTTGGCTCACGTGCTGTTAAAACATCTGAGACAAAATGCAATGTATGTTTTTTTGAAAGTTGCACAATTTCATCTTCGCTATAAACGTGATGCTGAGTATCTATTGCTTTAATGGGATAGGTCCATTTTTCATTTGGATCTGGTGGATACAACATTTCTGAGCTTGATTGGTATATCGTTGAGCTTGAGTGATATATGTTAGAGCATGTTTGATATGCCATTAAAAATGCATCATACATGTATGCTGATAGCACGCCTTCAACTTCGCGCTCATAAGCAGCCACCATTGCTTGTGCGTTAGAAAATACGCTAACAAGAACAAATAGTACACGAATAGGTTTTGAAAAAACAACATTCATAAATTTGAAACTTATATCTTGGTTGAATATACTATTATGCTATCTTATTTATATGTATTTTTAAATAAATTTAATACATCCATCTGATTTGTTCCCTTGCGTATTGTTTCCTTCTGCCACCTTCTCTGTGTTCGTATAAGGATGTGATTCAGTTTTATCGTTATTTATTTTGAATAAGCATAAAATTTTTATGGTGTTTAGCATTCATTTCGTGTATTAAAGATTCAACGCAAATGATGCTGCGTTATGAAAAAATAATTATAATCGTAAAATTGGAAAGAAAAGAATGAAAAAGATAAAAATGCTAGCCGTTATGTTGGCTGGTTTGATGCTTGGATTAAATAATGTGTGCGCAATGGAAGAAACAGATAAAGCCAGAGGTTTTTTTGAATTAGGTAGGTCTGTGCTTCGCTTAGATATAATGGATATTGTCGAAAATATAACACCAACCGTGTGGAATATGAGAAAATCACTAACTGCGGATTGCACTGAAATTAAGACTTCTGCGATAGCTCTAGTAAACTTTGCCACAGGTTATGCATCTCGAATTGCACAAGACTATGTGGTTATGCCTAGCTTTTCTGTTGTGACTGCGTTAGGGGATTATGTGCCTGCCCCAATAATGAATATGACAAATCATGGTTATAAAATTGGTTCACTTGTATATCTTATGGTGACGCAGCCAGATGAAGTACGTGCAAAACTTGGAAAAACTGACTAGTCTGTATAAATGGACCCTCTGGTCAAGCCAGAGGAAAACTTAAAAAGATGAAGGGATGATAGAAGAATGCATAAATTTCTATTACTCCTAATCCTGCTTAAAACCGTCGGTACATGCGCAGAGCAACCTGTATTGCCAACGCCCCCGCAACACACATGCACGGCCGCCGTTTTTCACATAATTGAAACAAAGATGAATCGCACGCGAACAATTACTGTTCCGCTTACCACATCCGTTCGGTACAACACCCTCGTGATCCAGCCGCAATCCTGCGCTGTGCAAACATATGCCGGCGATCATCAAAACACCACCGTACATATAAGTGTGTGGACACTGCCTTACCGCGTCATGATTGAACCAAATTTAGTGAGTCTGTTCCCGCCAACCTTGGCGTTTTCAGGTTTGATGTCAACGATCAGCCCGACGTTTGCCCACCCCAACTACGCGATTATCCCTGTGGGCTGTCAAACGGTTCCTTGCAATTAGTAGAGTTACTATAAGGACAATCCGACATCTTTCAAAACATCACGCATAGCCATGAATATAGAAGCAAAACGATTCTCAGCATCATGTAAATGGTGATAGGTGCGCACGCGAACTTCATTTGTGATAGGGCATTTAATCGCAAAATATCCCTTGTTTTTTGATTCATCCGTTTCTGACTCAAGCCCATAGTGTGTTTGTAATTTTTTAAACAATTTTATTAGTTTTCTATCATTTGCTTCGCTTAACAACCCATCAACGAAACTTTCAAATTCTTCTGTTCTAAATTGTTCAGGAAGTGCAGGAAGAGATTCTTTTTGAGGTTCTTCTGCAGCAGCTACCGGCGGGTTCATTGGATCAACGGCAGGTCTTTTTTTAATTTTGAATTTAGGCACCATAGTTGACGACGCGGGTAGTGGATAAATCCCCTCTTCAAGTGCCGTGTCTTCCTCATCCCCTTCTCTCAACGTGGCCATTGCAGATGCAAATGAAGATGTCGGAACAATTTCACCACCTGTTATTACTTTTTCATCCATAGAACTGCTGATGCTCATTTCAGCCAGATCTGTGCTTGCAGATTCTAACCCTCCTAAATTCTGCTGTATTGTAGTGGGCATTGATGCTTTAACAAGCAAGGCATTAGCAGCTTCTCTTTGCGCTCTCCGCTCCCTTTTTTGCTGTTCTTTTAATCGTTTTGTCTCTCGAACTGCAGCTGCTTCAGCTTCACGTTTTGCTTTAGCTTCTCTTTCTATTGCGCGCGTTTTTTCATTTTGGTCAGCTAAGTACTGTTTTATTATATCTTGTTGAGCTTGTGGAATTTTTTTAAATATTTTTTTTATGGCTCTTGTGCATTTTAAGTGGGTAAATCAGATAAGACGTTGGGAGCGTAAAATTTTACTTTAAAGAAAATGTTGATTTCACTAGGTTTCGATTACGCTAATAACCCAGGCCTGACCAGCATTCATCTATGATTTTACTAGAATGATTGCATGTCGAACTTAAAAGGCCTGTATTTCTCTCACTTAAAGTTACCCACTCGTTTTGCATAAGAGCCACCTCGAGGCTATGCTCGAGGCTATTAACGTTTGTTTATAAATAAAACCAGTATTACAAACCGACTCTAACACATAATACGACTCAGTGTGTGGGCGTTGCTTTACCGTGTCATGATTGAGCCAAACTTAGCGACTCTGTTCCCGCCAACCTTGGCGTTTTCAGGGTTGATGTCAGCCATTAGCCCGACGTTTGCCCACCCCAATTACGCGATTATTCCTATGGGGTGTCAGACAGTTTTATGCGCGGTTGCTGGATCATTATGACAAACCCATTTCACGCATTTTTCCTTTAATACCCTCAATATTTGTAGTTGCTAAGGTTACTCGCATTTTCGGTGCGCAAATATTGGGTGCAAGACGTGCGGATCCTAAGTTTGTTATCAAGCCAACTCGCTTCATTATATCAGCGCTTTTATCACTAGAAAGTGGGTAGAAATGATGATAACGACGTTCAAATTCAGTTGGCTCTGCTAAAAAATCGAGACACTTAACTAAAGGTTGACAGAAAAGATGCCATGTACGCCCCTATAAACTTCGGCTCATGAGCGTAATAATGAAGTCGCAATGACAAGTCAACCATTTCTAGACTTCGTGATGTTACTTTTGATTTGCGCCTAAAG
>CAIOTO010000117.1 GCA_903861255.1 uncultured Alphaproteobacteria bacterium
ACCACTGAGCCATGTGGGCCTACCTACATCTAAAATTGTCTTTGCTCTTTTTCTTATCCTGAGCTACGGTTTGGTATTTGTTCCAGTTTGTTCGTCCTGCATTTCTGGAGCGGGTGATGGGAATCGAACCCACATAGCCAGCTTGGAAGGCTGGAGCTTTACCACTAAGCTACACCCGCGTAAAAAAATTATGGTGGAGAGAGTAGGGTTCGAACCTACGTAGACATACGTCGACAGATTTACAGTCTGTTGCCTTTAACCACTCGGCCATCTCTCCAGCAACCCATTCCACGTGCATGGAAGAGGTGACATGTTCACTTATAAGAGTTTTTGCTGCTTTCTGTCAAGATTTATTAGTGTGTTTTTCCATATTCTTTTGTCTATGAGACTATGTTTTTACAGCATGAATCATCATTGTATTTTCTCGACCGTTATAAATGTTTGTTTTTCTAGCAAACTCAACATCTTTAAAACCAATGCGTTCTAAATACACCCTCACATACGGCTCATTGCTTTCAGTGGCCACATTCCCCAACACAACATTCAAAAGGGAAAATTGCACAAAAGTTTGAGCAGAATAAACAAAACCGGTTTTTTGAAAGCCACCCACTTTTTGCGAGATCAGATTCCTACTATCTAATCCTAAAAAAGTACCATAATCAGATAACGCTGCAGCAGGCATAAATTCGCCAATAGTCGCCTTTTTCAAGTCACATCCAATATGAACCATGACTTCATTATTTGTCATATGTTCAACCATCGTTAACTCTGTATGAATTTTAGCGAGCAGATGTTCGTAAGGACTAACCCCTTTATTGGCGTAAAATTGGATTGCTTTCCTAATTTTTGCATTCATTCTAAAAAGCTCTGGATTTTGCTCAAAGAGCACTTCTTTTTGTTGATACAAGGCATAAATACTTTGAGAAACAAGATTCATGTTTAGAAATCCATTAAATGGATTAGAACCAATATACCTAGTAGTTTCTGATTCATCTTCATCCCACAAAACAACGTATGGATCCCATTCTATATCAAGAGTCGCACCGGACAGCATTGCCTGTGAAATTTGTTCGATACAGGCCCCCGTATAGTTTTCTTTCAAAAAACGTGGATCTAAACTACATTTTTGCGCATCAAACGTGGGAAGCCGCTCACACAGCACGCGCATCACATTATAATCACGAAAATCAAAAGTTCTCGCATCACCAACAATATGCTTGACTCCATTTGAGTAGGGCGAAGGTAAAATATGTTCATCCATCGTTGTCGCCGCACCATCAAACGTCGAAAGGTGAGAACCATCATCTTTTGTGCCATAGATCTTCCCCCACATACCTTCAGATGGAGTTCCAATGACTCGATTTGAGCCAAGAATAAAATGGCCATCGTACTTAGTCTGAAAACGCTTATCGTCCACATACTCAGGAGGAAAATAAGAAGCACTACTGCCTTGTAAAGTTAAGTAATTGAGATGTTGCTCAGGATCACAACCTGCAGAAAATACATGCACATATGAAAAAAAAGAAAACAGACTTGCTTTAAAAACCACTTTTAACAACATATTTCATCCTTAATTTTGAAACAGAACAACGTTCACTGTACTCAATATGGTAGCTTTTTCATAATTTTCAACCTTACCTCAGAAAATATTCTTGTACATTTTTCAATACTCATTCATGGCAAAAAGAGGTAATCTTAAGAAAACTACGTGAAAATAAAATTATGATCGCAAAATTAACAGGTATGATTGATTCCATCGAAAATGATGGCGTCGTCATTGATGTCAATGGCGTTGGCTATTGGGTGATTGTATCAAATAAATCACTCACACAGCTATCAGACGTTGGGCAAAAGGCAACGCTGTGGATTGAGCAAGTCACGCGTCAAGAGGTGACACAGCTATGTGGTTTCCTCGAAAAAACAGATAGGCTTTGTTTTCGTCAGTTACTAAATGTGCAAGGTGTGGGTGTTCGCGTAGCGCTATCGATTCTGTCAGTATTGACGCCAGATGAATTGATGCTTGCCATATCAGCGCAAGATAAAACCATGCTAACGCGTGCAGACGGTGTCGGCCCTAAGCTTGCTGGACGAATTGTGTTGGAACTTAAAGATCGTCTATCCGCACCGAACATTAGCATTGAATCAACAGTCGCTATGAAAGCCGTGCCATCGCATGATGCGCTGCTTGGATTAGTGAATTTAGGATATGGACGATCAGAGGCACACAATGCGCTACAACTTGCACTTAAAGAAGCACCTGCAACGGCAACGTCGTCTGACTTGCTACGATTATCATTGCAAAAATTAGCGAAATTTTAAATAAAAAAACCCTACAGAGAAACTGCAGGGTTTTTTATTGTCAAAACAAAAAACTGACTATTTTTTCTCACTACTTGACGAGTCACCTTCTACTCGAGGTGTTTCTAGTTGACCTGATCCTGTAGACGAATTAGGCTCAGCATCAGCAAATACACTTGAAGTTGTCGCAACAAATGCAAAACAAGCGAGGGCAGATAAAAGTAATTTAGTCATTTTAAACTCCTTAAGTTTTTAAGTTATATTAATAATATGCTCAAAATATCGAATGAAATATGCCATAAAGCCTAAATCATTCTTTACTGTGCCATTTTGAACGCGAGATAACACCTGGACTGGCTCAAGATTTTCCTGTCTTGAAACATGCTCGGGATTAATTGCTATCTCATTTATCCACGCACGACCTTTTTCGGTGTCATGCGCAAATTTCACAAGCTTCACTTGAAGACGAACCCAATCATTCAGCAAATACGTCTTTGCCTGACGTTGCCATGGGGTATTCAAATGAAGTCTTTTTGATAATTCAGAAAAATCGCCAAATCCTAAACTCATCGCCAATATGCAATATGTTTTAGATAATGCCTTCACACTTTGGGGCGTTTTATCGAATGTTGTTTTACAAAACAATTCAAACAGTTCCGGCAAAGCCCCATCTGGCATGCACGCAAACCATGGAGCTAAATTACTCACAAAATCGAACTGTTCTTGTTTAAGACGTTCGAGCACAACACGATTGCGTGTATATACCATCATAAGCTGCCTGGTTGTAAGTACGGTATCGTATTCACGGTCTTGCGCACATAAAGCGCTGAGATGACTCCCAAATAATCCCATTACAAAAGAATACGCGCCAATTGTTTCCCATACATCATTGTCATGCATTGCAATGATTTCAAAGGCATCCACTGGTCCCAAGTGATTCATCAGCTGATTTGATAGGATAGTTGCTATAATTTCACGTGACAACTGATGCAGCTGGATTTCTTGACTGAATCGCTTTTGTAACACATTTGGAAAATAGCTCATTAGAATGGGTATATATTCCATTGAATTTTCAGTGGATTCATTCAAAAATCGCTGAAAAAGAATAATTTTACTATAGGCCAACACAACCGCAAGCTCCGGACGCGTTAAGCCACGTTGATCATGCGCACGTTGATCAATTTCTTGATCTGTCGGCAATGATTCAAGCTTTCTATTTAAAGGAAGTGATGAATTTTTTTCCAATAGGTTGATCAACTGTTTATATGCATCCATATCATTTTGTGAGTGAATTTGCAGCCATGTCAATACGCGATTTTGTTCACTATTATCATTCAGCACATGCGCAGCTACATCGCCTGTCATTTCAGGCAACAATTGATCACGCTCGGCGCGTGTAATCCGTTGTACCTGCATTAAATTACTAAAAAGAATTTTGATATTAACTTCGTGGTCAGAGCAACTCACACCGGCAGAATTATCAATTGCATCGGTATTCAACCGCCCACCAAGCAATGCATATTCAATACGTGCTTTCTGCGTCATGGCAAGATTTGCACCTTCACCAATAATGCTACATCTCAGCTGATTCGCCTCAATTCGCAATAAATCGTTATTAGAATCACGCACGTCAAAATCTGTCTCTGTGCGCGCACGTATATATGTACCAATGCCACCGAACCACAGCAGATCAACTTTTGCTTGCAGCATGTATTGTATCAATAGCTCTGGCGCCATTTCTACGACATGATCAGGCAAATCAAGCGCTGCAGATACTTCTTTTGATACAGGAATGCTCTTCACATCGCGTCTAAAAATACCGCCGCCTTCTGATATGATGCGTGCATCATAATCAGCCCATGTGGAGCTCGGCAAATCAAACATACGTTGACGTTCTTTAAAACTCGCTTTTTCATCAGGATTTGGATCAAGAAAAATATGTTGATGATTAAACGCGGCAACTAAACGTGTTTGATCCGATCTTAACATGCCATTACCAAAAATATCCCCGGCCATGTCACCCACGCCAACAACAGTAAATGGGGTTGTCTGACAATCAATTCCAAGCTCAGCAAAATGCTTTTGCACTGAAATCCATGCACCGCGTGATGTTATCGCCATCTTTTTATGGTCGTATCCCACGGATCCACCGGATGCAAACGCATCATCCAACCAAAAACCATACTCTTGGCTTAACGCATTTGCATAGTCAGAGAAACTTGCCGTACCTTTATCTGCTGCCACGACCAAATATGGATCACCCTCATCATGACGAACGACATTATGGGGAGGAATGCAAACATCGCCTTTTTGGTTGTCCGTAAGATCAAGAAGGCCACGTATAAATGTTTGGTAGCACGTTACGATTTCTTGCTTAAGTAGTGCCGAATTCACGCCTTGCGCCAACATATCCTCGTACCGACGAGAAACAAAACCACCCTTTGCACCAAGTGGAACAATAATCGAATTCTTGATCATTTGCGTTTTAGCAAGCACCAAAACTTCTTGACGGAAATCTTCCAAACGGTCTGACCAACGAATACCTCCGCGCGCCACTTTGCCTGTGCGAATGTGCACACCTTCCATAAAGGTCGTGTAGACAAAAATTTCAAATAACGGCACAGGCTTTGGTAAATTTGGTATGTGTTCAGATTTGAATTTAAATGATAAATAAGGCTTTTTCTGATAAGCATTCGTGCGCACACAGGCCTTAATAACAGCAAACAAATGGCGTATAACACGATCATGATCACTTCGCGTAATTGTTTGAAGTGCATCATTCAATGCCGCCTCACAACTTGCCATGCGACACAAACGATTTTCATCCATCTCTGGGTCAAAACGCACTTTAAAATAATCCATTAAATGCTGCACAATTGCTGGATACATCAACAGAATAGTCGCCACATAATCAATAGATGCCGAAAATTGCATTTGTCGCATAGCACGCACAATCGCACGCACAATTACCACATCACGTGATGTTAATGTTGATTTGAAAATAAGTGCATTAAACCGATCATTCTCACAAACACCATCCCATATAGCCGAAAAACCTTCAACCAATCGATCTGCCGCATGAACATCAAAACCATCAGGCATTGTGCATTCAAAATTATGTAAATAGATTGAGCCGTTTAGCAGTGACAATTCAAAATCTGATTCGCTTAATACATCCAAATTTAAATTCTGAAAAATGGGCATTAATTCAGAAAGTGTTATGTTTCCTGAAAGAGCAAACACCTGCAATGTGAATGTACCATTCTCAGGATTAAATAAAACAGCAGCTGATCGTTGATAAGATTCATTTTTAAGATGACAAGCGCGCTTAAAATCACGCGCACCATCACTCGGACTATAAATTTTTTGATAAACCTCTGGAAAAACAGAAGCCATATCTTCGGCAAAATCAGCCCCACTATCCAGACGCAAGGCATGCTGCAAACGTTCTTGCCACGTCTGTGACAACGCATTTATCTCTGATTCAATTTGATCAATATCAAAAACAACTTCATGTGGAGAGTCATATCCAATAACAACCAGAAACCGTGCAAATTCTTGCTCGCTAATATGCGCATGTTCAGACTGAACTTTTCCATCAAGCGCTTTTTCTAAATATTTTCGAATCGCCGATTTTAGCTCAGGACTATATTTATCGCGTGGTAAAAAGATCAGTGTCGTTGCAAAACGCCCCAGTGGATCAACTTTGATATTCACAGCTGAGCGTTGCTTTTGATACAGCACTTTTTCACAAAATGCATGCAAGGCATCGTCATCAAACTGGAAAAGTTCGTCATGAGGGATCGTTGCTAAAATAGCCGTTAAAATCTTACCATTGTGTCCCATTGGATCAATTTCAAATCGATCAAAAGCACGTCGTACACGATTACATAAAATAGGAATACGAAACGGTGATTCATTGAAGAATTTACTTGTAAAAATACCAATGAATTGATACAAACCACATAATGTTCCGTCTTTATCTAAATCCATAATTTCAATGCAATCAATACGTGTATGTTTATGTACATTTGAACGTACTGGGCTTTTTACAATGGAAAAGAACGGCAATGGCTTGCACGCATTCATATCCGCGTTTGGATCACAAATCATGTGTGTACCCAAACCATAACGTTGCTGATCTGACTCGCGCATAGCAATGGGCAATAAATCAATCTCTGCTTGAAATTTTTGATGACGATAAAGGCCAACACCATTTTCAGCCAAAGAATCATGCGCTATTGCATTAAAGGCAAGACCTGTTTTATCACCCTTTTCGACAACATCTGATTTAAAATAGCGTGCACCTAAGAAAACAAAATGGTCCTTCGTTAACCATTGAAGGAATTTTCCAATCTCTGAAGACGAAATTTGGTTACGCTCATCATCGGGAAAAGAAAGTGATTTGCTTAAAGTTTCATAACTCTCGCCAACACCCTTCAATGTGTCGCAACACAGTGAAAAATCATCTACCACCGATATAATTTGCGAGAAACGCTCACGCAAAAGCGACTTAAGATCTTCTTGATCCGTTTTTTCGCTCTCAACCTGCAGAACAAATGAAATAAGAGATTCCGCATTACATTTATCTTTTGGCAAGCATGCTGCATTATGAACTTCTTGCAAATGCCCTGCCCCATCACGTGTGACTCGCAACACAGGATGGCACATCAATTTAACGCAGTGCATTGTATTTTTTAATAGCAACAAAAGACTATCCATTAAAAATGGACGATCATCATTAATCAATGTTACCACTAAGAAATTATTATTTGATTGGGCTTTACATTCTATAGAAGGCACATATTGAAGCGAAGCAACATTAACAACAGAATCACAATGAGTACGCTGCTGAAGAAGTTGCCATGCATGCAGCACAAAATGCACAAGAAAATCAACGCCATAAGACGCGCAGCATGATTGAAGCGCATCCACATCTACATTCGCATAAAATTTATGCACGAATTGTGTAAAAGCAACACTATCAAGCGCAGAGACACTTTTCTTGGCATGTTTTCTCTTAACCAAACAAGCGTCAACAATTTTTTGAATCAACATATTATGCATAAACATAAATCAACTAATTGATTGACCATTACATGATCGTAGCAAGATGTTATTAAAAAAGCGTTAATAAATTTAAGCTGAAACTCCACGGGGCGAGCCCAAAGATGACAGTTGGTTGTAAGCAATTACGCAAAACAGACTATTGTGCTAAGTTCTTATAATAATTCAACGCATAAACACGCAAATGACTTGCAAGATTTACATCTTTGCGATGACAATCCTGATAGGCGATAAAGTTAACAAGCGTCATGTTTTGTGACGCTGCAATTACCTCAAGTGATTCCCAAAACTCATTTTCAAGAGCAAGGCTTGTATTATGACCCGATAAACGTATTGATTTTTTATGCATAATTCATCTAAAATTATAGATAATTCGACCTCTGATGAAGAATTATATAATGTCTGAAAAAAAGAACCAACTTAAAAAATTAATTAATAGCCAACTTGCTGACGAATTAATTGCAACAGTAATCATTCTAAATGCCATATCGCTTTTCTTAGCAACATCTTCAAGACTCTATTCTCATTATGGTTGGTGGATTGATCTATTTGATCATTGTTGTGTTATATTTTTTGCTATTGAATTAGCTGCCCGCATATATGTAAGTGGTTTAAGTTTTTTTAAAAGTAGATGGAATTTATTTGATACATTTATTGTTCTTATTTCTATACTTCCACATGCGGGGTATCTAAGTTCCTTACGTACATTACGCATTTTACGCTTAGTACGATTAATCCGATTTTTTCCTAAAATGCAGTTTCTTATTGTATCTGTCAAAGATGCAATTCCAGGGATGTTGAGCGTTCTATTCTTTCTTTCACTCTTTTTTTCAATATTTTCACTACTTACATTTAACTTATTTAAAGGCTTGAATGGTGAACATTTTTCTTCAATCACAAACACATTCGTAGCAATGTTTCAACTAATGATCAATGATGGCTGGGTTGAAATTGTGCGACCGGTACAAAAAATAGTGCCTTATGCGAATGCATTCTTCATCTGTTATCTCGTAGTAATGAGATTCACACTTTTAAACTTATTCTTTGGTCTTATTATTAACTCGGTACAAAGTGCTGCGCGCGCAGAAAGCAATCAAGTCATAAAGAATTTAAAGAAAAATATTGATGCAGCTGCAGAATTAGAAATAAAAAATGAAATCACCATAGAACATAAAATTGACGCGCTAATGGAAGAGATCAAATCACTTAAATTGACCCTAAACAAACAAGATGAAAAATAAAACCCATCAATGATTATTTACAAACAAAGATAAATTGCCGCATACTGGCAGAACCCGCGCGTGGAGAGATTTTAAAAATATGTTACGTATAGCACCCTTAATACTGCCTGGCTTCGGCTTTTTATTCATCATTTTATTATGCTACATGTTATCCAAAAGGCGTAATGCCATTGTTTGGTCTGCCGTCTTTAAATGCTTTTTTGTTTCGTTAGTCCTAGCTATTATTATCACACATATTCCTTTTATACAGCATGGGTTTGAGCGTCTAGGTCAGGCCATTAATGCATTGCAATCAGCCACCTTTGCTGGTACAAAATTCGTTTTCGGGTATCTTGGTGGTGCTGACACTCCATTTGTTATTCCAGAAGATCGCAAAGGCTTTTCTCACATTTTTGCATTTCAATCACTTCCAATGGTAATTGTTGTGAGTGCGCTTTCAATGCTGCTGTTTTATTGGGGTGTGATTGCATTGTTTGTTCGTGTTTTGTCTCCTCTATTTGAGCGCATCCTTAACATTGGGGGCGCCATGGGAATAGTATCCATTACAAAAATATTTTTTGGTCCTATGGAAGTCGCACTTTTTGTAAAACCCTATCTTAAGAATTTTTCACGTTCAGAGATGTTTACGCTTATGACGCTTGGTTTAGCAACGTCAGCGATGAGTGTTATACCAGTCTATGGACATATTATTCATAGCCTTATTCCCAATGCTTTGCCTATATTTTTAATGACAAATGTCATTACCATACCGATTGTTATTGGCTTATGTAAAATTATTGAACCCGACCAACATAGAACGGGCGGCTCTCTTGGCTCTATGTACACATTTACTGGTTCACTCGATGCCATTAGTCGTGGCACACGTGAAGGGCTTTCCATTTATGTTAATATTCTAGCAATGCTCATTGTAATGGCTGCATTGATTGCTTTGTGTAATCAAATATTAGGATTAGTGCCTACCGCTAAAGTCATTACACTGCAATATATTTTTGGGTACTTATTTTCACCGGTTGCATTATTGATGGGTATACCTGCGAATGAAACATTTCAAGCAGCACAATTACTGGGTACCAAAATGGCCTTGAATGAGGTTTTTGCCTTTATGGATTTCGCAACTGTAGGAAAAGTGCTCTCTCTCAAAACACGTATCATTCTAACATCTGCACTTGCAAGCTTTGCAAACTTCGCATCAATCGGCGTTTCTGTTGCAGGTATTGCAGCGATGTGCCCAGAGCAACGAAACAATTTGGTGGCATTTGGCTTTAAATCATTGCTAATTGGCACCTTAGCAACGGGTATTTCAGCGTCGTTGTTAGGAATATTGTTGCTTAAGTGAACTTAAGCTTGACGTAAGCGTTAATTTTTGTTTTAAATAGAATGTGCTGGAGAGATGGCCGAGCGGCTTAAGGCAACGGTTTGCTAAACCGTCATATGGGTTATTCCGTATCGGGGGTTCGAATCCCCCTCTCTCCGCCAGGCTTCGTCCTTTGGACTACGCCCGGCACGGCCAGCTTTATAACGAAGCCTGTCCGGCATAGTTAAAAACGACGACGGACGTGTGCTTGATGTACTATGTTTACTTAATTAAATCTGAAAATTTTCCAGACCGAATTTATATCGGTTTTACCACAAATCTCAAGCAACGACTAAAAGTTCATAATTCTGGTGGTTCTATTCACACTGCACCATATAAACCTTGGGGTTTGCATACATATTTAGCCTTTAGCGATAAAATTAAAGCATTGGAGTTCGAAAAATATTTGAAATCTAACTCCGGCCGTGCATTTGCCAAGAAACGTTTATGGTGACAACTCTTTTTAATTCCCACCCAACAAAAGGCTCCCCCTCATGCTTCCGAAACCCGGCATATACCAACATTATAAAGGCAATTTTTATCAAGTTATCGGCATTTCCAGACATTCAGAAACGCTCGATATTTTGGTTGTATACCAACAACTTTATGCTGATTTTGGCCTATGGGTTCGCCCGGCTGAAATGTTTCTTGAAACAATTACAGTGGACGGAAAAAGTGTGCCTCGTTTTAAATTTATAGAAGAACATCTAGCTAAAGCACCAGCCGTGCACTAGTTGTGGCTCGTAATCATAACGATTTGCACATAAATGTTATTATTTACATAAAATTTTACAAAAAATCTTTACAAATTTAAAATTTTAACTCACTATTAACTTAGTTGAACGTTTATTAACTTTTGAAAGAGGACTCTTATTATGAACGGAACACCATTAAATCGTTACTTAGCAGAACTATTTGGCACATTCCTACTTGTGCTATTTGGCTGCGGAAGCGCTGTACTTGCAGGTGGAGACATTGGCTTTTTAGGCGTGTCACTTACTTTCGGTATTACACTACTATTCTTAATCTACTGCATCGGACCTGTGTCTGGATGTCACGTAAACCCAGCTGTTACCTTGTGTCTTGCCGCAGCGGACAAGTTTCCAAAGACTGATGTCATTGGATACATTCTTGCACAGCTCATTGGTGCTGTTATTGGTGCGTATGTGCTTTATTTAATTGCACGCGGCCTGCCAGGATTTGAGCTTGCAAAAGGGTTTGCACTTAATGGCTTTGCTGAGCACTCTCCACGCAAATTCGGCATGGTTGCTTGTCTCATTACAGAAGTTGTTATGACGGCAACGTTGCTATATGCAATTTTGTGCTCAACAAAATCATACTACGCAGGTGGTTTTGCTGGTGTCGCGATTGGTTTGACACTTGCTGCAATCCACATGGTGAGCATTCCTGTAACAAACACATCCGTGAACTTTGCACGTAGCTTTGGTGTTGCGATTGTTCATGGTGGCTGGGCACCTGGTCAACTATGGCTGTTCGCTGCGGCTCATGTCATTGCGATTGCCTTAGCAGTAACTATATTTAAATTAACGCACTGTGATAAAGCATAGTCACTTAACTTATTAGCACTTTCCTTTTTCCCCGATCTTGCGTAAGGTCGGGGTTTTTTACGTTAGTGAAGTGCGCAGTTATCTAGCTCTTCAATATCACTTCAATCGCAATCACAGCAACTCCGCCAAGTAAAACCAACAATACCACACCTTTGCTCATCAAAAATGACGTATGCCGTTCTTCCTTTAGGGCAACCAAGCATGGCAGCACAACTGCTAAAAGGCTAAGCGCAAGCGCCGCACAACCCAGTGCGGTAATAAATCCATTTGGATAAATCAGCGCTAGTACCAGTGGTAAGCCAAAGGTCAATGCAGCCACTTTTAAGCGTGTTTCAAAGTTATTTGATTTTTTAAACCACTCCGACACGTAATCAAATAATCCCAGCGCAACCCCAAGAAATGATGTCGCAATCGCTAAGAAAGCAAAAGCATTTGTCAAAAATGAAAGGTAGGGATGTCCAGTTTTTGTTGTTAAGTGATTGATGAAGACTCCGATGTCTTCAGCAGCATTTAGATGACTGCCAACAATGCCCAGTGTTATGGTTTGCCACACAATATAGACCAACAACGGGACAAGGCTACCTAAAATAAGGCTGATATGAATACTTTTCTTATTCCCATCAAGATACGTGATTAAGCTTGGAATGCATCCATGAAAACCAAAAGATGTAAAGAAAACAGGGATCACATGATGTAATGAAAGCTGCGTGCTTGTGGTAGTTGAGGTCAAATTCTCACAACGCACAAAGGGGAGCAATCCCACAATAATAACAGCGAAAATTACAATTTTAGTGAGAAAGAGAAAACGATTCGCGTAATCAGTCGTTCGTGTGCAAATAATGACAAACATCCCAAAGAATACTGTGAACGCAACAACAAGTAGCGAGGTGGGTAATGTGCCTCCCATTTCTTGACGCAAAATAGAACTGCCGCCCGAAATGTAACACCAAAGCAATGACCAGAAAAGAACGAGCATGCTTATAGCGGCCGCACGTGAACCCCAAGCACCTAAATGTTTTTCAGCGATAGCCGCGATGCTTTGTCCTTTGCCGTGACTAATTTCAACCATGATCCCCGCAGAAATCAACATATAGAGCCACGTACCAATCAACAATATAATGCTGCGGTTAAAGCCAAAGTTGGCTGATGTCATGGGAAGGGCGAGCATGCCAGCACCAATGGTTGTGCCAGCAATAAGGAATGTCGCGCCGAGTGTTCGTTGGTTCATAAAAAGACTTTACTATAGAATAGTTAGCAGTCTGCATTATATGAACCTAAACACGCGAATGCAATGTTCTTAGACTAACATTCTAGAGCTTTGATTTTTACTCTAATTAGACGTTTATCCTCTTCCTGCCTGCACCCTAACTTGATGCAAGTTAACTTGACGAATATCCTTATGCCCCGTTATGACAACAGGCTCTATTGAATCAGGCCTGTCACCCATTCTCATCGTCAATTGATGATACTTTGCGATACGCTTGTGCTTCACGTGACATAATGGCTTTGACTTCAGCTTTTTTGAGATCCTCTTCCGTTAAGTCACTCAGCCACTTGCCCGTCGGTTTAAATCGACCGTTCGTTGCCGTAGATGCCGCTTGCTTTTGTTCAGGCGTTGCCGTGCTTTTCACAGGCATCGACATCAATCGGAATATTTGCGCCGACAGTGCATACGAACCACGTTCACAGCTCTTGCCTTTCTTATTTGCAGACATATCTTCTAACATGCACCATTTCTTATAGCCTGCCGCTGAACACCGTACAATTTGCATCGGTGACGCTTTACACTTATCCGAGCATTCTGCAA
>CAIOTO010000118.1 GCA_903861255.1 uncultured Alphaproteobacteria bacterium
ACTTGAAACAATAAAATCAATACTTTCATTTTATTAATGATTTTTATTTTAACTTATAGTACAGTTAATTATATAATAATTTATTTATAGAATTTGATGGATGATGTTGATTCTAAAATATGTAATGATAATTGCATTGTTTAGCATAAATCATTGTTTTTCCGCTGATGATGCGTTTGGTCTACTTGAGTTTCGCAATAAAGGCAGACTTAAGGCATTTAATACAGCGCCTGATTCAGAAGGTAAAATTGAGACAGAATGGTGGGGATTAATAGATAAAAAAGATGTTATTTTTGAATATACAACCGAGATTGATGAATCCCTTATTGATGATAGTGAATCTCTTAGTGATTATGCAAAGGCACAGAAAACTGAACTTTTGTTAAAAACCATTATGGGGTCAGTCCTTACAAACAAAATACACTACTTCGATAAAGATGAAATTCCCTCTAATCAATTCGCCCCACTGTTTTCGTATTACACAGTTATTGACCAAGCAACGGACTTGTCACGTGACTTACTTGCTAAGATCAGAGCAGAGGGTTACACACCAATTAACATCAGCGACTTAGATTATGATGGGACTAGATACAATTATCTGTTCACACATGGTGGTGTGCCGCGATATCTCTTTGCACGTTGGTTTAACGAGGTCTTTAAGGAACACGAGACAGGGTTTCGCATGCAAAATCCAGAGTTAAGCATTCAAGGCTATGATCCTTTAGGGCAATTGATCCGGCCAAGCACCCGCGTGCGTTTCGACCCCAAATGTAGCGACCCAAAATCATGTGATCACACAGATGTGTTTGAAATTTTGGATGCTGAAATAGAGGCTTGTTATAATAAACGCCCCGAAGTTCCTTTTCGCCATTTTAAACCAAAATTGGCCACGATAGGAAACAACATGGGCGGTATCAATGGTGCCTTGGGAAGAAGATTTGGCAATCCAGACAAAGAGGGGATTCCCTTAAGCAAAAAAGAAGCCATTGAAACGTCAATAAGTGCCTATTTGAATGTCCGCCGATCAAATCATCTTGCTTATTTAGAAATGAAAAAAGCAAGTTATCTGGAGGTAGATTCTGATGAAGAAGTAGCGGAGCTTTCTGCGAGCGCACGTCTCGCCCTTGCGAATATGGAAAGAAACTCAGGAAGCGTACGATTTTAGATCAGCAGAACCTTGTATTGCACTCTATTCCCGTAACATATCCAAACCTTGGGCATTTCGTAAAATTGCATCGGCCTCAGGGGTGAACTTGCCATCTTCTTGATGCAGTATCATGCCTGGCATGAATTTAAAAGCGCCATGGGAATTCTTAACGCCGCTTACAAGCACACGTTTTGCGGCTTTATTCTTACCTGGCCACAATGGATACACAACAATATCGCCTAGCTTACCTAAGAAATACGAAAGTATCTCGGGCAGACGATCAGCGCGATGTACAAACGTTACCGTGCCTTTTGGCTTTACCATCAGCAAACAAAACTTCGCCCATTGATCAAGATCAGCAGTGCCTTCATGGTTTGCAGCAGCCTTAATTGGGTTTGTTGACACACGCCCACGTGCCGTTTCTAAATACGGCGGGTTCGCCATCACATGTGTGAATGTGCCCGCTGCAAGCCTTGGAGGTGGATGCAACAGATCACCATGTAAGACCTCTACCCGGTCACGAAGACGATTTAAATTCACATTATCGACGGCATAACGCACATGCTCGCGTAATAGCTCAACCGCTGTTACTTTTACATCAGGACAACGAGTCGCTAAACAAAGCGATGCCGCACCAACACCAGCACCTACATCTAAAACAGTATGCCCAGGATCCACCTGAATTGCCGCCGCCAAAAAAATCGGATCAATGGCCACACGGTACCCATCACGCGGTTGACGTATTAAAACACGGCCGCCAAGCAAAAAATCTTCGGTATAAATGGGTTCAATTGGTGTATTTGACATAAAAATAGTTTTTCCTGATTCCAGATTTCATTTTAATCGGTTAAACTGTTCTGTCAAACACTGAATTTTTTGAATTGAATTTTACTTATGAAATCTGCCGTAACACCGCTCACAAAACTTCACGACCTTTTAAATGCAGATATGCAAGCGCTTAATAAAAATTTGCTAACGCATCTGAAAAGTGATGTGGCGCTTGTGTCGAACGTGGCGGAGCATCTTGTGAAAGCAGGTGGCAAACGTATTCGGCCGATGTTAACGCTTGCCAGTCAACGTTTGTTCGGTAAATTACATAAAGATAGTCTTTATTTGGGGACAGCCGTTGAGCTGATTCACACGGCAACGTTGTTGCATGATGATGTGGTTGATGAATCTGATCTTAGGCGCGGCCTGGAAACAGCGAATGTAATTTGGGGCAACACGATGAGTGTGCTTGCGGGGGACTTTTTATTTTCACGTGCGTTCCAGTCGATGGTAGCGGCTGATACAAAAGGCGTCATGAAAGTGCTGGCGGATGCGCTGGCACTCATTGCCGAAGGTGAAGTTTTACAGCTGAGTCAAAGTCATCAAATTGATTTGTCCCACGATATGTACCTGACAATTGCGACACGTAAAACAGCGACATTGTTTGAGGCCGCTTGTACGGTTGGCGGCATGGTTGGCGGCGCGAGTTTTGAACAATTGCAATTGTTGTCTGATTTTGGGCGCAATCTAGGCCTTGCATTTCAAATTACCGATGATATTTTTGATTATTTTCCATCAGAACATTATGGCAAAAAACCAGGCGAAGATTTCTTTGAAGGGAAAATTACCCTGCCGATCATCATCGCACTTAAAACCTTGGCGGATACAAAATGGTTAAAATCATTGTTTGCTGCTGATGCTGTTCGTACAGAGGAAGATTTCAAACGTGTATGCACATTGTTTACTGCAGGCGGCGTTTTTGATGCGTGCGTGGATGAGGCGTTTAGTTATGCAAGACAGGCCAGGGATGCAATCACATTGCTGCCGCCATCGCCGATACGCGATGTGATGGAGCAATTGCCTAATTACGTAGTCGCACGGGCGACCGAGCCGTGTATGACGACTTCGGTTGAGGATGTTGCGTAACAAGTAAGCGTTTAAGTATCTAATATTAAACATATATTAATAAATTATTTCTATAATTTATGTTGTAAGATGTTTTTTAATTGGTTCAATCATCCTGTATATGAAAAATATATTAGACCTACTGCGTAAGTCTTGAAGCGCATCTGATTAACGAGTTGCGATAGCTCCCCAACCCATTTTGTTTTTTTACGCAGTGGCAAATCCATTTTTCAGATTAACGATACCTGCAATAATATGGAATTTAATACCGTAACGTTTGCGCTTGTTGCGATAACGATCCGATAGAATCTTGAATGTTTTAATGTCTCCAATAATATTTTCAACAATCACGCGGTAGCGTGATAGTGCATGGTTGTATTCTTTTTCTTCTTTATCCAGAGGTCTTGTTTTGGTTGCTTTATAGGGTAATTCTGTTGATTGGTGTATTTTATCGAGCCCTTGATAACCTGAATCAACAAAGGCTCTACTCTCAGGTGGAATGGGCGGTTCTTCTTTATGCAGTGCAAAGTCATGCATCGCGCCACGCCTGGATCGAGAAACGTGAACGATGCGACCTTTACGTGTGACGCGAATTTCAGTTTTGAGTGTATGACGTTTCTTCTTTCCTGAGTAGTATCGTTTTTGATTTTTCTGAGGCCTTTCAATAGGCTGCTCCGTTGCATCAATAATCAATGTTTCAACGTCTTCTTGCGAAAGATGCTTTGTCTTAGTGAGCGCCAATTCACCCGCTAAAATAGGTTCAAGCCTTTGAATGATTCGGCACACACGTGAGTCATCAATGCCAAATAAATAGCCCACAAACATTTGTGTGATGTAACTACGGTAATACAATAATAGCAAGAGAAGCATGTCGGCCAGCTCAAGTTTATAATCTCGACCAGGTCGCTTATAACAATTGAGGACTTGTTTTTGCCACTGAGGTTCAATTTTTTTCAAAATTTCATCAAACTGACTGATGGAAACGCCAAATAAGCGATTAAAAATGATTGGGCTTTTTCTGATTTTAATGTATTTTAGGGACATGGGGAATCTGGTTTGATCGTTGGATTCCCTACTTTCTTATATTTCCCTTAAAATTTAAACTTTTTTCTCCAAAAAATTAGCGTTAATGCGACTTACGCAGCAGGTCTATTAAGGAGATTAAAATGATCGTAAAAAGTATGGCATTATGTGCTTTTGTTTTAAGTTTAGGCATATCAAATACATGGGCATGTAATGGCAATAATGATTGCAGTCCCAATAGCAAAGTATGTCCAATAGGTAATGTTAATTGCACCAATACGCCAGGACAGTGTAGAGCAAAGACATGTAAATGGAATTCGTACCATTCACAAAAATCATGCAAGTGTTAAGCTTCGAATCTGAAGACCGGTTGAGAATGTTGCTTGACAATTCAATTATAAATTGATTATTGCAGAAGCCTTCGGAAATCTCCGCTGCTCAAATGCTAAAGTATGTTCCGCTGCTCGATCCTTGGTTTCTTTATACTCAAATTATTCTTGAATCGCTATAGTGCGATAGCGCCCCTATCACATCATATTTTTTTGATAAAAATCCTCAAGGAATTGAGATTTTCTTTTTATAAGACCTTCCGCGATTTCTTTGTTTTTCTTAAGGTATGGCAGCATCTCTTCATATTTTTGAGGGGTCAGTGTATTTGCAATTCGAATGATATCATTTAAATCTTTCGCAATTATGATGCCGCGCGCGTCAAAATAGTCGGTCACATTAGGGCATCCAATGTAAATTGGCGCGGTAAGAGTCATAAAGCAATCAAGTAATTTTTCACTCATATAATTTCGTTGGCTACTATTCTCGATTGCAATATAAAATTGCGTATCCAAAACCCATTTTTTTGAATCGGTTGGCAATACACGATTTTGATATTCAGCTGAGAATTTGTGAATTGCACGCCGTGAAACATAAAATTGGCGTGGGATGGTTATTTCATTTTCCCTCGGCCACAAATCTTTTCGCATATTGTAGTTTCTGTATTCTTCTTTGAAGTAATCCTGATCACCTAACTGAAAGCCAAGGCTTAATAGATAACTGACCCCAAATGTTTTTTGAGCTGGAATTTCTTCAGGCTTTAAGAATATAAGTGGATAGATAAAGCCTGGTATAATGCGTTCGTTTGGTGCGCCTGTTTCGAGCCCTGTAAAAACTAAATCATAACCTGGTGAGACACGAGCAAAGTAAGCCCTATATTCACATTCAGTTCTTGCAAAAGGGCAATAATGAAAAGGTTCATCTGTGTAATAAGCGAAATTGATTGCGAGTGGATTGATTCGACCCTCGCTAAGATATTTCGTAAAATGATAAAGATCATGTTTGACATATTGAAATTTCACACCAGCAATATCATGCGTCATGAGTTGCTTTTCTTTGGTTTCATTTGCGAGATTAATACCAAAAGTTCCTGGGTTTTTTATGAAAGGACTTTTATAAAAGCTTTGTTCTTCAGTGTTGTTTATTTCCACAAGGAGACCACGATCGATCATAGGTTTGAAACAAATGGGCGCTTTATGGAACTTTGTTGGAGAAAGTCGGACGATAGGTTTGTGTGTTTTGAGTCGCAAAAAAGCTTCGGCAGCTATCCATGCACGATAAAGTTCACTGTCGTTTTTTACAAAGATTTCGACCGTTGGAGCTGTCGGCGCAAAATCAACCTTGGGTTGCATTAGAAAATCGAAGAATGGATTTCCTTCGCATGGCCATAAGCGTTCTTTGTATAAAGTGACATTAAACCACCCATTCGGATCACGGTGCGTTCGCCAATCACCTTGCCAGCCATGTTTCATAAAATGATCGGTGGGCGCCAAACCTGTTTTTATAAGATCATCCTTGTATTGGTCTTTGTAGAAATTTTCGTCAAAATAGGGCTCTATAAGTTTTTTTTCATGTTCGTATGTAAATTGTGCAAGGGCTTCCGTTGCGGGTAAGATAGCGGGTTGTATTTGCGGGGTTGGTGGAGTGGCAATAGACGGTGCTTGTTGCGCTGCTTCGGAAGAGGGCGTTGTGATTCCTGCAAGAAAAGTGAATGCTAAATAGACAAAATATTTTTTCATAAAATCTTCAATGATATATTCTATACAAAATTTAGCATTAATTTTTCGATTCTGCAAAATTTTTGTTTACAGCAAGAGAAGTGTTTTTTAAATTAGATATATATATCTTTCACATGATTTCGCGAAAGTAATCTCGTGTTGTCCCTGTCCGCCGTCATCACAGCTTGCCAGGTCGTAGCCTTGGCGAAGACTGGAGGAGCGTAAGCTCCGTGGTGATCCATGTATTTAAAAGTCCTGGATGGCCACACCCCTGCGGGGTTCGCCATGACGGTAGCGTTCGCAAAATGATCTATATGACGTATAGTTTGTTTAGTTTAAATTTTTATTAAAAAGTTGTTTATGAAAATGAATTTGCTGTCTTCTTTGTTATTATTCTTAATTTTGTCGCAAACACATGTCAATTCAGAGCAGAAACCTTCAATTAATGTAGGGAATATTCTTGTGCTTCCTCCTGCTGTGCAGCCCTCTAATGATCCTTCGCTAGAGCAGTTGCCGTCTTTGAACTCGCTTGATCCCTCAATCCTTGCAAAAGGAATTGATGAAATGAAAAAGCATAAAGTGGTCATTGCTGGAATTACGCGTAATAATGCTTCTGATCTGGCTATTACAATCAAAACAATTGAATATATTGGTAGTTTTTTCGCTGATTATCGTGTGGTTGTTTTTGAAAATGATTCAAACGACGGCACAAAAGAAAAATTGAGTGATTGGAAAACGCGCAATCCTAAAATTCAGATTTTATCTGAAGATTATAATATACAAAAGCGCCCTAGTATTAAATTTTTAGCAGATGCACGTAATAAATACATCAAAGCCATTCAATCAGAACAGTACAATGATTTCGATATGGTATTGTTGATTGATATGGACATGTCTTTTGGGATTGATGTCAGAGGAATTCAAGATTCATTCGCGAGAATAGATTCTTGGGATGGTATATGTTCCAATGGAATTTTTAAAAATACAGGTGAAATGTATGACGCCTTTGCATTTAGAAATGCGGAATTTCCGTTGCCTTTTCCTAATGAAATATACGCAACCGTGAATGAAACGTTATCCAAAATTCAAAAAATTTATCCCGTAGGTTCTAATTTGGTACCTGTGCATTCGTGCTTTGGCGGTATGGCTATTTATAAAAGGACGGGCATTGCTGGTTGTGAGTATGATTCAATAGCGGAAGATTGCGAGCATGTTGCGTTTCATCAATGTGCAATTATTAAAAACAAAATGCGCATGTTTATGAATCCAAATCAAATGATTCGATATTCTCATTATCAGTAGGAATGGCATCATGCGGTAGTGTTACATGATGCTATCATTCTTCGGTCTCGTGACAGTTCTTCTTTTATGGCATAGCTTAAGTAAAACTGAAAATTCGTCTTCATCTTTTAAAAATATTCAGCATGGCAATACCCCTTTCGAACTGTGGTGGGTTATTCTTAATTGTGTTTTCTGTTGCCATAGGGATGGTAGCCATCGCAATTAATGCGAAACGACATGGGGTCGTTGATTTATTGTGGAAAAAAAATAATAAGAACACCTTGACAAAATAAATATAACACCCCATATAAGTAATGCAATGATTACAAATAAATTGCACATTTATTTATCAAAGGAGAATTAATATGAAAAACTTATTTATTTTAGCAACACTTTGCTCGACTGCATTTTGCATGGAAGTTGACACTTCTGCTGCCACTTCTTCTGCCAGAACTGGCAAGATAGAGTTAACTGCCGCAGAAATTTATGATTGCGCAGCACTCTTTCAGAAAGAGCCAACTGCTGAAACTAGCCTTAACACTGTTTTAAAGCAGTCTATGTACAATCCAAGTGAGGCTGTGCGTTCTACACTTCTCGTTTTTGGTTCGCGCGGAGACGTTTTAGATGATGGGAATGTAGCTGGTATTATTGAAGCATTTGGTAAATTCTCGAACAACCAACACCAAGTTGCGGAAATCTTAACACAAGATACTTTCTTTCAAAGAATGACTTCATTCACAGTGCAAAATCTTATTGAAGGTCTTGGCATGATTCATCCTGAAATGCGTCAAGAAATTGCATTGTTGACGAGGGATGCCTTAGCAGCATGCAATTTAGGCGTTGAATCTTGTGGATTCACGGCTCAATCTCTTGTCAGTACTATTTCTGCAGCAACTAATCCAGCTGAAACTGTAAAACTTTCCTGTGAACTTGCAGAGAAAATAAAAGAGGTTAGCGCTGTCGGCGTGAATGATATAACGTTGGCGATTCAGTGTATTGGAAGTGTTCATACTGATCGTCGTGACAGTGTTGTGCAAGATGCTATCAGTAAAATTGTCCCAGGGATGAAATTTTTTCAAATAGAAGAAGTTATTAAAAATATTAAGTAACAAAAGGGGGGATTCCCCCCATAAGCGCTAACCTAAGAGTTGGCTAGGTGGAGTCAATTATGTTAATCTGATAAATATAAAATTAAATATATAGTGATTTTGTAATGATTAATGCA
>CAIOTO010000119.1 GCA_903861255.1 uncultured Alphaproteobacteria bacterium
AAGATTGGGCGGCATTCGATTATGAGCTGAACGAGGGAACAGGTAAGTTTTCATTAAGTTATACTGAAAATCAACGTCCAGCAGTGCGAATGACGAAGATTAAAGAATGGCTAGCTGATCGTCAGGCTGATCGTCAAGCATTCAACGAAATGAAACGATTTTTAGCGAATGTTGAAGCACATCCACAGTTTTTATCCTTAAAGGCAGAAGATTGGGCGGCATTTGATTATGAGCTGACCGGAACGGGCAGTCTTTCTACAAGTTATGCGGAGAATCAACGTCCAGCAGTGCGAATGGCGAAGATAAAAGCTTGGCTTGAGGCTCGTCGTTTAGCTAGATAGATCTGTTCTATAAATTGTTACAAATTAAAAACCTCTCGCATTAAACACGGGAGGTTTTTTCTGTCTAAAATCGCGTACACAAACACCTTTTCTACATTTCTATTGCGGTGTGTACGCCGTTGATTTAAAACTAGAGCAGAACTCAACATTAACGGTCTTAATAATGATTAAAAAAATTTCAACTGCACTTGTTATGGTGTCATTTAGCAACGTACTCTTTGCAAATTCTACTGTAATAACCACTTCAGCTGCGCCATCTGTCACAGCGCCTTCCTCTGCTCCTGCCGCTACAGCAGAAAAAGCATTGCCAGCACTTCCTTTGCCAAGCCCAGCAAAGGCGGTTGCAGCCATTTCACGTTTTGGCAAACCAACAGCCGAGCATACAAAACTTGTGAATCCAGATGCACCTAAAGGTGGGACGTTTCGTCTTGCAACGGTTGGCACGTTCGATACGGTTAATGATAAAATCGTCAAAGGAATTGCAGCGCAAGGCATAGGACTTACGCTTGAAACACTTATGGTGCGATCACCAGCGGAACCGTTTGCTTTGTATGCATTGGTTGCAGAAAAAATTGAATTTGCCGATGATAGATCTTACATGACGGTTTATATCAACCCAAAAGCACGTTTTCACAATGGCGATCACGTCACAGCTGAAGACATTAAAGCAACAATGGAAACGTTGATTGCCAAGGGTGCGCCGCGATACAAAAAGTTTTACGGGAATATTAAGATTGTTATCCATTCGCCAAACACCGTTCAATTTCAAATAAAGCCTGACGAAAATGGTGTGTATGACAAAGAATTGCCAATGATCGTCGCGTTAATGCCAGTTTTATCGAAAAAGCAGCTTGATCAAATTGATTTTGCAAATTCAGGTTTGACGCCGCTTGTGGGAACAGGGCCGTATATGATTGATCAGGTTCAACAAGGTCGCACAGTTTCTTTTAAACGTAATCCAAATTACTGGGCTGCTGACTTGCCAATCGGTAAAGGCCAATTTAATTTTGACGAAATACGTATTGAGTATTTCAAAAACGCAACGGCACATTTTCAAGCGTTTCTTGCGAAAGAGTTTGATGTCTTCTTCGAACTTGATCCAAAGCAATGGGAAAGCGGATACAATGTTGATGCGGTGCGTAGTGGCGCTATTGTGCGTGAAGATCTTCGCCATGAACGACCTGTTGCTGTGCGCACAATTATTATGAATATGCGCCGTCCGATGTTCCAAGACATTGAATTGCGCCGTGCAATCTTGATGGCGTTTGATGCAGATTCGCTCAATCGTATGGTATTCGATGGTACGATGAATGTTCCACACAGTTTGTTTGCAAATACGGCGCTTGCTCACCAAGGGCCAGCAGAGGGTCGTGAAAAAGAAATCCTTCTTAAGCATGCATCCAAGATTGAGCCAAAGCTCTTAAAACGTATGTTGGCTGAGCCTTTCTCAACTGCACATACAAATGGAGCTGGGGATCAACGTGAGAATCTAAAGAAAGCAGCTGAAATTCTTGATGCGGCTGGATATAAAGTTGTCAAAGGAAAGCGTGTTGCACCTGATGGAACACCGGTACAATTTAGCATCATGGTTAAAGATGATCGTCTTGAGAAAATTGCATTAAGCCTAAAGGAGAGTTTAAAGGCCATCGGTATCGATTTAGCCGTACGCAAATTTGATGCTAACAGTTATGAAGCACGTGTGGTTGAATCTGACTTTGATATGATCATTCATACTTGGGCAAACACGTTATCGCCTGGTGCTGAACAATCATACTATTTTGGCGTAAAAACAGCAGATATAAAAGGCAGTAGCAATTATATTGGACTTAAAGATCCTGTGGCGGAAGCACTTGCAAAAGAAGTGGCCTTTGCGACTGATTTTGAGGATTTAAAAGCGCGTGTGCATGCACTTGATCGTTATGTAATGCACCTTTGTTTGCAGATTCCATTTCAGTTTGATAACACATTACGGTTTGCGTATTGGAAAGATACACTTGCTATTCCACCGATTCTAACGAAGTTTGACGTGAATGTGATGAATCGTGGCTGGTGTCCAAAAGTGACCGCAAAAGCAGGCGTAAGCGCAAAAGATGTATCTAAAAATGAAGCATCAAGTGCTATTGCTGCTAAAGATGTTTCTAGCGACAAGCCAGTTGAAAAGACATGCGGTATTTTCTGTAAGATTAAGACGTGGTTTAGTCGTTTGTTTTAATGATGCCGTGGTTGTATTTCTTTTAGGTGATTTTACGGTAAAATTAAATGTAACTAACCGCCGTCATCACGAGGAGCCGAAGCCGACGTGGTGATCCAGTCGATATTTTCTGGATGGCCACGCCAGCAAGCTGGCTCGCCATGACGGTAGAAATTCATAAAATGAACTGAAAGAGATGATGTCATCATGCCCGGTCTTTTTATTACATCGAGCCGTATTGGCGATGCAGTCATGACACTGTCACTGCTTGAGGGATTGCGTAAGCAATTCCCCAATATGTGTTATGTTGTAGCCGCTGACCCACTTGTCGCGTCGTTGTTTCAAGATGATCCTGCATGTGATGAGATTATCTTGTTTCCTAAGAGAAAAGCCTCACTCCATTGGTTTCACTTATGGCGACGTGTTATGCGGCGATCATGGGGTTGGGTTGCCGACACACGGGGCTCGGCCATTAGTCATGCCTTGCGTGCAAAAAAGCGCTATATATGGCGTAAAACACCAAACGATCAACGTCATAAGGTAGAGCAAGTCGCGGCAATGGCGGGCTTGGCTCCATCATGTCCACGAATTATTGTGTCAGAAGAGCGTAGCCAGCGTATGCGTGCACTTTTACCGGATGCTCCCTTGTTCGTCGTCGCCCCTGTCGCAAATTGGATTGGCAAGCAATGGCCAATGGAACATTTTTACGCGACAATTGCACGTTTTTGTGAAACCTACACAGATGCACATGTGCTTGTCATCGCTGCACCGTCCGAGGATGCGCAACTGCAGCCGCTCCGTGATTTGCCAGCGGAACGTATTACATTCAGTACAGATTTAGTAAAACAGCATGCATTATCGCTTATTGATATGGCGGCGTTGATGTCGCATGGTTCGGTGTTTCTTGGAAATGATTCTGGCTTGATGCATATGAGTTATGCACTTGATGTGCCTGTGATAGGACTTTTTGGCCCGTCACGTGATGCGATTTATGGACCGTATCCAGCAATGGGGGCAGGGCATACCGTGTTGCGTATTCCACAAAGTTATGACGAGCTTGCAAATACACCAGGCTTTTCACATAAGAATCAGGTGTGTTACATGGATGGATTGACAACCGATAGGGTGTGGCAGGCGCTGGAAGAGAAGTGGCATGGAGCAAGCAACTAGCCGATCACATTAATACCATACTCATAGAACAATATTGACGGAACAAGTCTGTTAAGCTCCGTTTTTTCAGGAAGGGTAAGTGTTTTTAATCTTTCAAAAAATGGTTGGCAATAAGTAAGCAAACAAGATTTTTCATCTATGTTATCCTCATAAAGTGTAGATATATCAATTTTATTACGAAGATACTCACGCTCTGAGATAATGCTAAATTCTGGACTTTCGATACGATTGATGTATTCATAATAATAAATAGCTGGTTCAAGTTCATCTGCAATATATATAGTAGGTTTTCCAGGCTTCGAAGGATATGCTGAGTCCGCACTTCTTGCTTCAAATGCCAACTGATAAACTGATTTTCTGCTTTTCCTTGCCGCACTTTTTGTGTTGCTATATCCATCTTCGCTCATCTTTGGTCTTGAACTAATTCGATGGCAAAAATCTTGATCTGCTTTAGCCACAAACTTAATTTTTCCTCGTTCATCAACACGTTGATATGATGCATATGAAGCATTTAAGTCTAAATCAAAAGACTTGAACGATTTATGTTCAGCATCTGAATCAGTGCTGATTGATCCAGAATCCCTGCTGGTTGTTTCTGGCTCCAACTCAGTCTCATTAATTGCTTCATTTATAGCTGCAAGTGAAGGTTCATTCGAGTATCCAAAACAAAGCGTTATATGTGGGGTAAATGTTTCTTCTTCAAATTGATCTTCTGCGATAGAAAAATTCTCGTGTTTCAGGGCTATTTTTAATTGACGATTAATCTCACGTAAAACACGTAAAGTTTCTTTACTTGGTATTAATGCGGTGACGCCTGTCTTTTTTATGGATTTATCACGAAAAATATTTGCACAATGATTAACATAGAATCTTAGTTTCTTTTTGCCGTCACTCCTAACAACCAAATGATCCTTGTTAGATGGGTCATTTATATAATCAGCAATCACACGCCTTACAATTTGAAAAAGTTTACAGAGGTTGGTGTCATTTTGCTCGCCAGTAACTGCCATGATTGATAAATGTGGTGCTGTAGAAGGCATTGCTATGCCTTCTACCTCCATTTGATTGGCGGTTGTTTTACTAATCTTTGGTGTATCATTTAAACTGTTGAGCTCTTGTATCTGCTCTAACTCATAATCTGCAAGGGGCAACATAATCATCGCACCTGTTTGTCTTAATGGAGGCGTTACTGAGGCAAATGTGCCGGTAACAACAGAAAGTATGAATAAGATAAAATAAACGGTATATGAGATTCGTATCGTATTTAGGTTCATATTTTTTTACATATATTTTAA
>CAIOTO010000120.1 GCA_903861255.1 uncultured Alphaproteobacteria bacterium
AAGATCTATGGCATTTATCAGCAAAAGTTGGCAGAAAAATATTAGCTCACACTATTTGCTTCATGTTTAACACAATCGTAAATCCTGAAAGACCTTTGGCTTTAGAATTGTTGATTAACTAGAGAAACTTGCACACTGCGTGATATATTAATTTTCAATAACGTGCGCAACTGCAGTTGGATCAAAATCAACTAACTGAATGATTGCCATAGGTGCATTATCACCATAACGGAAACCAGCTTTTACAATACGTGTATACCCACCTGCACGTGTACTAAAACGTGGAGAGATAACAGACATTAGCTTTGTTACAGCGCTTTCTGATCCGATACGTGAAATTGCCAAACGACGTGTAGCCAAATCTGTTGATTTACACATTGTAATATATTTTTCAACAATAGGACGTAATTCCTTAGCCTTAGGCAAGGTTGTTTGTATATGCTCATGCTCAACAAGAGCTTGAACCATATTCTTGAACATCGCTTTACGGTGCGATGAAGTTCTATTTAATTTACGACCACTAATCTTATGACGCATTTTTTCTATTCCTTAATTAAAATCGGACCTTAATTAAAAGGGTCTTCAATGCTACGTGCAAGTTCTTCAACATTTTCGGGTGGCCAATTTGGAATAGTCATTCCAAAGCCTAATCCCATGTGCGTAAGAACTTCCTTTATTTCATTAAGTGACTTACGACCAAAATTTGGTGTTTTAAGCATTTCACCTTCGGACTTTTGTACCAAATCACCAATATAAAAGATATTTTCAGTTTTCAAACAATTTGCTGAACGAACTGAAAGTTCAAGTTCATCAACCTTCTTGAGCAAATATTTGCTAAATGTGATATGTTCTTTACTATCTTTTGAATCCAAAACTTGTGGTTCTTCAAAATTAATGAATTGTTGTAATTGATCCTGCATAATACGTGCTGCAAAAGCAAGCGCATCATCTGGTTTGATTGAACCATCAGTATCTATTCGAACTATTAATTTATCATAGTCCGTACGTTGTCCTACACGTGTTTGTTCAACACGGTAAATAACGCGTTTTACTGGACTGAAAATAGCATCGATTGGAATAAGGCCAATTGGCTTATCTTCAATTTGCTGTTGAGCAGCAGGCACATAACCTTTACCTGTTTGAACAGTAAATTCCATATTGAGCTGAGCACCTTCATCAAGCGTGCAAATTACTGTTTCAGGGTCAAGAATATCAACACCAGCAACAGGCTGAATATCACCAGCTTTTACAACACAAGGTCCCTTTACGCTTAAACGGAGACGCTTTGGTAACTCATTTTGCATGCGCACAGAAATTGTCTTTAAATTCAAAACGATATCTGTAACATCTTCACGAACACCAGGAACAGCAGAAAATTCGTGCAAAACACCTTCGATTTTCACTGATGTAATTGCTGCACCTTGTAATGAGGAGAGCAAAACACGCCTTAACGCATTGCCCAACGTCATACCAAAACCACATTCAAGAGGCTCTGCTATTATTTCTGCAGACCGTAGATCTTGTGTTAAATAATGTATTTCTAATTTGCCACTTTTAATGAGTGACTGCCAGTTTTTTTCGATCACAACTTCACCCGTTATCTAAATTATACCCGACGTCTTTTTGAAGGACGACAACCATTATGTGGAACAGGTGTCGAATCACGTACAGCCGTTATATTATAACCAAGAGATTGCAAAGCACGCAATGCAGTCTCACGACCTGAACCTGGCCCACACACAACTACGCGAACATTCTTCAATCCATGCTCAGCAGCTTTTTTACCTGCTTCTTCTGCGGCAACTTGAGCTGCATAAGGTGTTGACTTACGTGCACCCTTAAAACCCATCATGCCAGCAGTTGACCAAGAGATTGCATTACCCTGTTCGTCCGTAATTGTTATCAATGTATTATTAAATGTTGAATTAACATATACAACGCCATTCACAACATTCTTTTTTTCGCGACGCTTAACGCGCGCTACTGTTTTTTGTGCCATTTCTAACTATCCTACTTCGTCACTTTTTTCTTACCGGCAATAGCAACAGCCTTACCTTTACGAGTACGCGCATTTGTATGCGTACGTTGACCACGAACAGGCAAACCTTTACGATGGCGCAATCCACGATAGCAGCCTAAGTCCATCAAACGCTTTACGTTCATTGAAACTTCACGTCTCAAGTCGCCTTCAACTTTAATGTGCGCGTCAATATACTCGCGAATTTTTAAAATTTCATAATCTGATAATTGATTGACTCTTTTTGTCATATCAATTTCTAAATCTTTCATGATTTGATTTGCACGAACCAAACCAATTCCATATATGTAAGTAAGTCCAATTACGACTTTCTTTTGTGTCGGTACGTTTACACCAGCAATACGTGCCATCTATCCAAACTCCTTATTCGGCAGCTACAAGCTTAATATTTTTTAATAATGTTTTCTTAATACTCTCAACTGATTGAGTAGCATCAAGCCTGAATAATACCCCTTGTGCATCGTAGTAGGACACGAGTGGTTTTGTTTCTTCATGAAAAACATCAAGACGCTTTTTGACAACTTCTTCAGCATCATCCGGACGAACTTGAAAATTTTCTGATCCACAAAAATCACAAACACCATCTTGTTGAGGTGAATTATGGTGCTTATGATAAACGGCACCGCAGTCAGCGCACATGAATCGTCCAGTTAGACGTTCAATTAATGCCTCGCCAGCGATGTCAAAGCATACAACTTTTTCAAGCTGATTGCCAGTTTTTTCTGTAAAATCTTTTAGCAACTTAGCTTGATCTAATGTTCGAGGAAAACCATCCAAAATTACTTGCCGATCAATGCTTAATTCTTTTATTTTTTTTCCCAAGAGGTTAAAAATATCTTCAGTAGAGATTAGATTTCCACTCAGGCACTCACGCTCCAAGCGAAAACCAAATTCTGTTGATTCTTTTATTTCATCTCTTATTAACTGTCCGGTAGAGATGTGTTCAAGATTATATTCGCTTGCCAACATTTGAGCCTGTGTGCCCTTACCAGAACCTGGCGCTCCCAAAAATACGATAAAATTCATAGTTAGACAAGCGTCCCTTTTGAACGGGCCTTTTTAATAAGCCCTTCATATTGATGTGCAACGAGATGTGACTGAACTTGCCCAATTGTATCAATCGTTGTAGTAACAACAATCAAAATACTCGTGCCACCGAAATAGAAAGGCAGGGAAACCTGAGACAAAACAATTTCTGGCAAAATACAAATTGACGCAAGATACAAAGCACCAACAACAGTCAAGCGCGTCATGACATAGTCAATATATTCAGCCGTTTGTGCACCAGGACGAATTCCAGGAATATAGCTACCTGATTTTCTTAGGTTTTCCGCAGTTTCTGCAGGATTAAACATAATCGCTGTATAAAAGAAAGCGAAAAATACAATCATAGCTACGAAGCAGCACATATAGACTGGCTGTCCATGCGCCATAATAGCAGCAAGCTTCGTCCAAATTGAATTAGGATCACCAGCACCGGCAAAACCAATAACATTCGTTGGCATTAATAAAATTGATTATGCAAAAATCGGAGGAATCACACCAGCACTATTAATCTTTAGTGGCAAATGTGTTGACTGGCTTGTGGCCGGCATATTTGCTGACATTTGACGCTTAGGGTACTGAATTGGTATACGGCGTTGTGCTTTTTCCATAAATACGATGTAGCCAATCACAGTAACAACCATGATTAAGACACCAAGTATAATAAAGGTTGACAGTGAACCCTGTTGACCAAGCTGTAAAGTTTTAATAAGTGCTTGCGGCAAATTTGCAACGATACCAGAGAAAATGATGAGCGATGTTCCGTTACCAATACCACGTGATGTGATTTGTTCGCCAAGCCAAACAACAAACATTGTACCACCTGTAAGTGTAACAACGGTTGATAATCTAAAGAAAAAACCAGGATCCATAACAGCAGAGCCTGAATAACCAGACATTTTTTCTAGCCCAATTGCAATTCCGTAACCTTGAATCACAGCAAGTAAGACTGTACCGTAACGTGTATATTGGTTTAATTTTTTACGACCTGCTTCACCTTCCTTTTTTAACGCTTCAAGATGGGGAGAAATTGTCGTCATCAACTGAACAATGATACTTGCCGAAATATAAGGCATAATGTTCAGTGAAAAAACCGTCATACGACCGATAGCACCGCCAGAGAACATATCCAAAATACCAAGGATACCACCTGAGTGTGAACGCGTAAATTCTTCAATAATAAGGGGGTTTATTCCCGGAATAGTTATATATGTCCCCAAGCGAAAAATGATGAGTGCACCAAGCGTAAACATGATACGCTTTTTTAGATCTTCAGCCTTCGAAAACGAGGCAAATGAAATTCCTGATGCGAGTTGCTCAATTGCTGAGGACATATATGTTTCCTTATTCCATTTCGAGAGTAATACCGGACTTCGTTGCTATTTCCTTAGCTTTGGAAGTAGCACGTGTGACTGCCAGTATTATTTTTGCTTTTGGTTCACCATTACCTAGTAAACTTAGCACGCGGACTTTGTGTTGCACAAGGTCTTGATTCTTTAAAAATTCAAGATCTATACGATCACCCGCTTTAATAGATCCATTATCAAGCATAACATTGATCATGTTGAAATCAATTTCAGCCATTGGCAATGCATGTATGTTTTTAAATCCGCGCTTTGGTAGACGACGATACAAAGGAGTTTGACCACCTTCGAAACCGTTCATAGCACAACCATTACGTGCAGTTTGACCTTTTCCACCACGACCGGATGTCTTACCAAGACCAGATCCAAGACCGCGACCAACAAGTTTACGTACAGTGCGCGCACCCTTGTTGTCTGTTATTTCATTTATACGAAATTGTTGCATGATTAATTCTCGAGAATTTCTACCATGTGTGCAGCTTTAACTAAAAGGCCACGTACACCTGGTGTGTCTTGGAGTTCACGAACTCGGTTCATCTTACCCAAACCCAATCCTTTAAGGTATTCACGTTGGACAGCCTCACGACGTTGTGGACTGCCGATTTGCTTTACCGTAATTGTGTTTGAAGTTGCTTTTTTCTTTTTTTCAGCCATGATTATTCACCCTTCGCTTCTTCTTTAGAAACGATCTTTGAGCCTGTATTTTCACGACGTGCGACAATTTCGCCAAGCTTTTTACCAAGCTTATTCGCAACTGAACGTGGTGAATTTACGGATCGTAGCGCATCAAACGTAGCACGAACCATATTGTGATAGTTTGTGCTGCCCACTGATTTGCTAACAACATCATGAAGACCTAAGGCTTCAAATACTGCGCGCATTGGGCCACCAGCAATTACTCCCGTACCAGCCGGAGCTGAACGCAAGAAAACTTCACCTGCGCCATCACGACCACGTACATCATGGTGCAATGTACGACCTTCACGTAACGGTACGCGAATCATTGTCTTTTTCGCTTTATCAACTGCTTTTTTAACAGCATCAGGAACTTCACGTGCTTTGCCAGAAGCAAAACCAACGCGACCCTTACCGTCACCTACAATTACAAGTGCTGAAAAGCGGAGAATCTTACCACCTTTAACAACCTTTGTAACACGACGAACGCTAACAAGCTTTTCTACAAACTGCTCGTCATTATTGCGTTGCTCTGATGTATTTCGTGCCATATCTATCTACCTTAAAAAACTAAGCCGTGTTCGCGAGCGCTTTCAGCTAATGCCTGAATACGACCATGATAAATGAAACCAGAGCGATCGAAAACGACCTCCGTAATTCCCTTTTTCTTCGCGACTGTTGCTAACACTTTACCAACGAGAGTTGCTGCTTCTTTTGTTCCACCAGACTTTACTGCTGACTTTATTTCTTTCGAAAGAGTCGACGCAGAAGCAAGCGTAACGGAATTTTTATCATCGATAATCTGAGCATACATATGCTGATTTGTACGATGCACTGTCAAACGAAGACGACCAGATGACACTAAAGCAATTTTAGTACGCTGACGTTGTTTTCTACGTTGACGAAGTTCTATGGAAGTTATCATTATTTCTTCTTCCCTTCTTTTCTAACGACATATTCATTCTCACGAATAACACCCTTACCTTTATATGGCTCTGGCTTTCTGTAATTACGAATTTCCGCAGCAATTTGACCGACTGTTTGCTTACTGGAACCAGTAATTGCAATTTCAGTTGACTTTTCACATTTAGCAGTTATACCTGCTGGTAAATCATAAACAACATCATGGCTAAAACCAAGCTGAAGTGTAATTCTATTACCTACAACGTTTGCCCTATAACCAACACCGACAAGTGCAAGATTTACTGTGAAACCATCACTTACACCTTTAACCATATTGGCTACGGTACGCTGAGCTGTACCCCAAAGAGAACGAACACGCATTGATTGATCTTTTGGTTGTAACTTAATTTTATTATCTGTCTTTTCAAATAATACACACTCAGGAAGCGTGTATGATTCAGTACCAAATTTACCTTTTACAGTCAAATGACCATTGTCATTTGCAAAAGTAACATCATTTGGTACAACGATTTCGTTTTTGCCGACGCGTGACATAATTGATTCTCCCTAAAACACAGAACAGAGCAATTCACCACCCATATTCATCTGACGCGCTTGTACATCGGACATGATGCCCTGCGACGTTGATAGGATGTTGATGCCGAGACCGTTTGCGATTGGTTTTATGTCTGAAACAGCAACATAAACACGACGACCAGGCTTTGATTTGCGTTCGATTGTTGTGATAACAGGGTTACCCTCATAATATTTCAATTCAACATTAATAAGGTCAATGCCTGGGCGAACGTTAGAACGTGAAAAACCACGAATATAACCTTCAGATTGAAGAACCCTAAGTATTGCTTCTTTTTCTTTTGATGCGGGCATGCTAACTGTTTGCTTTTGCGCTCTGTGGGCATTGCGAATACGAGTCAACATATCGCTAACTGGATCACTCATTGTCATTTTACCAACTCGCCTTCGTGATGCCGGGGATTAAACCCTGGTTGCCGAGCTCACGCAATGCAATACGTGAAACTTGAAATTTACAATAATAGCCACGTGCACGTCCCGTTAATTCACAACGATTGCGAACGCGTGTAGCCGATGAATTGCGTGGCATTTCAGCTAATTTATGCACAGCTGCTATTCGATCTTCGAATGAAGCTTGCTTGTTATTAACGATTGCCGACAACGTTGCGCGCGATGCTACTTTAGAAGCCACGGCGCGACGACGTTTTAGATTATTCTCTATAGAACTCTTTTTTGCCATTTTTCAGTCCTTACCGTGTAAAAGGGAAGTTCATGGCTTTTAGCAATGCTAAAGCCTCTGCGTCATTTTGTGCCGTTGTACAAACAGTAACATCAAAACCACGAACTTTATCAACTTTATCATAGTTAATTTCAGGAAATACGATTTGTTCTTTGATACCCAAGGAATAATTCCCTTTACCGTCAAAACTACGACTTGATAATCCACGGAAGTCACGAATACGTGGCATAGCGATATTGATCAAACGATCAAGAAACTCATACATACGGTCATTGCGCAAGGTTACTTTCGCGCCAATGGACATTCCTTCACGCAGTTTAAAACCTGCTATTGATTTTTTTGCTTTTGTGATAACTGGTTTTTGACCTGCGATTGACATTAAATCATCAACGGCAAACTGCAATTTTTTACTATCACTTACTGCTTCACCAACACTCATGTTGATAACAACTTTTGTAACACGCGGTAGGCGCATTACATTATCAAGACCAAGCTCTTTCATGAGCTGAGGTTTGATTTCCTTTTCATATTTTAACTTTAAGCCAGTCATATACTTAACTTTCTTTACGTATGGCAAGCTTCTGGTCAATCATTAGTCTTTAAACAGGTTGCCCTGATTTCTTAAAGATCCTAATTTTCGTACCATCAGGGTTAACTTTAAATCCTACTTTTGCTGGAGCATCTGTAGATGGATCTAAAACAGCAACATTGGAAATATGAATTGGCAATGTTTTTGTTATTGATCCAGATGGATTCTGTTGACTTGGGCGAATGTGACGGGTTACTTGATTGATCCCCTCGACAATTACACGTGCCTCATCCAAAAGAACTTTTTGAACTGTACCACGACGGCCCTTGTTTTTACCAGTAGTAACCTGCACAAGGTCACCTTTTTTTATTTTAAAGCGTAGTTGTGTCATTATAGCACCTCTGGAGCAAGTGAAATAATTTTCATATAGCCTGCACCACGCAATTCACGTGTTACCGGGCCAAATATACGGCTACCAATTGGCTCACCTTGCTTGTTAATCAAAACGGCAGCGTTTTGGTCAAAAGCGATAAGTGATCCATCAGGACGCTTAATGGCTTGGCGCGTACGAACAATAACGGCACGATGAACATCTCCTTTTTTTACTTTGCCGCGAGGCATAGCATCTTTAATGGAAACGACAATAATGTCACCTACTGAAGCATAACGACGCTTGGATCCACCAAGCACTTTAATGCAGAGAACTTCCTTAGCTCCGGAGTTATCTGCGACGTCTAAACGACTTTCTGTTTGAATCATGGCTTAATCTCTCTACACACGGCCCTCAACAACCCATTTCTTAGACTTAGAAATTGGTGCTGATTCGATGATTCTAACGTTTTCACCCATTTTGTAAGCATTTGCTTCATCATGAGCGGCATATTTTTTATGCCTTTTAATATATTTTTTATATACAGGATGCATAACGTTGCTTTCTACGCGAACAGTAACGGTTTTATCCGCTTTGTCACTAACAACTACACCCTGAAGTACGCGCCTTGGCATGGCTTGCTCCCCTACCCTATGCTGACTGTTTCAGCTGGTTAATACGTGTCTTTATGCGCGCAACGTCTTTACGAATATCACGCATACGATTCATATTTGTCTGTTGTCCAGAAGCATTAAGAATACGCATATTCATTGCTTCTTTTTTCAGATCAACTGCTTTCTGATACAGCTCAGAAATAGTCAAATTTTTCATTTCATCAAATTTCATGACTAATCCCATCTGTTCTAGACTATTCTTTTAACAAATTTTGTTTGAATCGGAAGTTTTGCAGATGCAAGCGTAAACGCTACTTCTGCAATTTCAGGTGCAACACCCTCTAATTCAAACATGATACGACCCGGTTTTACACGGCAAATCCAGAATTCTGGAGAACCTTTACCGCTGCCCATACGGACTTCAGCTGGTTTCCTCGAAACAGGAACGTCTGGAAATATTCTAATCCAGACACGTCCAACGCGTCGAATGTGTCTTGTAATTGCACGTCGTGCTGCCTCGATTTGACGGGCAGTAATTCGTGCCGGCTCAAGAGCCTTTAAACCATAACTACCAAAGTTTAGCGTTGTGCCGCCCTTGGCATCTCCGTGAATTTTACCTTTAAAGGCTTTACGGAATTTGGTTTTCTTAGGTGATAGCATATCAGCCTCGAAATTTCTATTTGTTTACTATATATTCGGTTGTCTTTTTATCTTGTGCCATTGGGTCGTGCTCTTTAATTTCGCCTTTATAAACCCAAACTTTGACACCTACGATACCGTACGTTGTTTTAGCAGCGCTGGTAGCATAGTCGATATCTGACCGAAGTGTGTGTAGTGGAACGCGACCTTCACGGTACCATTCAACACGTGCAATTTCAGCGCCGCCTAAACGACCACCGCAGTTAACACGAATCCCTAATGCACCTTGGCGCATCGTTGATTGCATTGCACGTTTCATAGCACGTCTAAATGAGACGCGGCGTTCAATTTGCTGTGAGATATTGTCAGCAATTAATTGACCATCAAGTTCCGGCTTACGGATTTCGACGATATTAACAGCGACCTCAACACCAGTCATTTTTGCAAGAGTATGCTTCAATTTATCAATATCAGCACCCTTCTTTCCAATAAGAATACCAGGACGAGCTGAATAAATGTTCACGCGAACTTTTTTTGCAGGACGCTCAATAATAATCTTTGAGATTCCAGCTTGCGTAAGTGTTTCTTGAATGTACTTACGGATTTTGAAATCTTGATGTAAATACTTCGCGTAATCTTTTCCTGCAAACCAACGTGAATCCCACGTTCTATTAATTCCGAGGCGTAGCCCAATTGGATTTACTTTTTGACCCATTTAATCAAGCCCTCTTTCTTCTACAACAATACTCAAGTGGCTAAAGGGCTTCTCAATGGAACTTGCCTTACCACGGCCACGTGCTTGAAAGCGACGAAGCTTCATACCAGTACCGACATACGCATGACTAACAACTAGACGATCCACATCGAGACCGTGATTGTTCTCAGCATTTGCGATTGCTGAAGCAAGTGTCTTACGCACATCTGTCGCAACACGTTTGCGAGAGAATGTTAAATAAGTCATTGCTTTTTCAGCAGTCAAACCACGTATCGCAGCAGCCACAAGATTTAACTTTCTTGGGCTAACACGAATATTGCTTAAATGTGCTTTTGCATTATTTTCTATCATGGCCATTACCTCTTCGATTTCTTATCTGCCCCATGACCATAATAGGTACGGGTAGGTGCAAATTCACCGAGTTTATGACCAACCATGTTTTCTGATACGAAAACAGGGATGAACTTATGACCGTTATGAACGCCAAATGTCACACCAACAAACTGTGGAAGTATTGTTGAGCGTCGTGACCATGTTTTTATGACGTCTTTACGCCCTGACTCTTTTACTGTAGCTGCTTTTTTAAGCAGATACCGATCAAAGAACGGGCCCTTCCAAACTGACCTTGGCACGTCTGATTACTCCTTATTTCTTATTACGGCGACGGACGATTTGTGAATCCGTACGCTTATTTGTGCGGGTTTTCTTACCCTTTGTCTTTTTACCCCATGGAGTCACTGGATGACGACCACCGGATGTACGCCCTTCACCACCACCATGTGGGTGATCGATCGGGTTCATTGCAACACCACGTACGGTTGGGCGAATACCCATCCAACGGCTACGGCCTGCTTTACCATGTGAACGGTTTTGGTGATCTGGGTTTGAAACCGAACCAACCGTCGCGCGGCAATCTGATTTAATAAGACGAACTTCACCAGAAGTAAGCTTTATAATAACATTACTTGCATCACGCCCCATAATTTGAGCATATGTACCAGCAGAACGAGCAAGCTGTCCACCTTTACCTATTTTCATTTCCACATTATGGATAATCGTACCAATTGGCATATTACGTAATAACATGCTGTTACCTGGCTTAACGTCTGTTTTGTCAGCAGCAATAACTTTATCGCCAACTTGCAAACGTTGAGGAGCAATAATATAACGTTGCTCACCATCTTCATAATTAACTAGTGCAATGAAAGAAGAACGATTCGGATCATATTCAATCCGTTCAACTGTGCCTTCAATATCGTACTTATTACGAATAAAGTCAATGATTCTGTAACGACGCTTATGTCCGCCACCTGTATTCCAGTTTGTTGTGCGACCATGATGGTTACGACCACCTGATTTACGCAAACCAAACGTTAATGCCTTAACTGGATCGCCCTTCCAAAGTCCAGAACGATCAATGTTTACTAACTGACGTTGTCCTGGTGTGGTTGGTTTATAATTCTTTAGTGCCATTGTTATACCCCTGTCGCCACATCAATTCGTTGACCAGCTTTAAGAGAGATCATTGCCTTCTTAACATCGTTTTGTTTACCACGACGGCCACGAAAAATACGTTGTTTGCCTTTTCTGACAAGTGTATTAACACTTTTAACTTCCACACCAAATACTGCCTCAAAAGCTTCTTTAATTTGTGGCTTTGTCGCCGTTAAAGAAACATTGAAAAAATATTGGTTATGAGTTGTCAAAAGGTTAGACTTCTCAGTCAAAATTGGGCTGCGAATTATATCAAAATGCGCTAGCTTTACGTGTTGATTACTCATTTCAACCTCTCTTCTAACGCACGGATTCCAGCAACACTAATCACTAGCTTTTCCTTGCGTAAAATATCATATACGTTTGCACCGATTTGTGGCAATGCATCCATACCAATAACGTTTGATACAGCTAAAGATAAACCTGGATTTACGGATTCACCATCGATAAAGAGTGCTGAATGTGTTCCTAAGTTTGAAAAGCGCTTTAACGCTTCTTTTGTCTTTGCATTATCCATCTCGAACGATTCAAGAATTGTGAGATTACCGGAAAGAGCTTTTGCAGACAAAGCCATTCTCAGACCAAGCGCACGAACTTTCTTCGGTAATGAATAGCCGTGGCTATGTGGAACTGGACCAAATATGATACCACCGCCACGGAATTGCGCACCACGTTTTGAACCGTGACGTGCTCCACCAGAGCCTTTTTGCTTCACTATTTTCTTTGTTGAACCGCTTACAAATGAACGACTTTTTGTTGCATGTGTACCTTGTTGGCGCTTTGAAAGCTGCCAATGGACAACACGAGACATAATGTCCGAACGTGGTTCAATTGAAAAAATCGCATCGTTGATTTCGATTTCTTCTTTAACTTTATTATTTTTATCTAATACACTAAGTTTCATGCCACTACATCCTTAAGCCGAGCGGCCTTTTTAATGGCATCGCGAACGTAAACTATACCACTCTTTGAACCAGGAACGCTGCCTTTAATATAAATAAGGCCACGATCTGCATCGATTGAATGAACTTTTAAATTCAACTTTGTAACGCGCACATGACCCATATGTCCGGCCATCTTCTTATTCTTGAAGACCTTACCTGGATCTTGACGGTTACCGGTCGAACCATGACTACGGTGGGAAACGGAAACACCATGGCTGGCACGTAGCCCACCAAAGTTATGACGTTTCATCGCACCAGCAAAACCTTTACCGAGTGATGTACCTGTAACATCAACAAACTGTCCAGATTCAAAGTGATCTGCGCTTATTAATGTTCCTACGTCAAGAAGGTTATCAGGAGATACTCGGAACTCCTTCAACATCTTACAAGGGGCAATATTTTTCTTTGCAAAATATTCACGTTGCGGTTTTGCGAGTTTATTTGGGGCCACTTCACGTGTCCCTAATTGAACTGCATCATATCCGTGAACGTCTTGCATTTTTCGTTCAATGACCGTGCAAGGTGATACCTTCAGCACGGTAACTGGTACTTGAGTCCCATCGTTATCAAAAACTTGGGTCATACCAATTTTTTCAGCAATTAAACCTGATCTCATGGTCTTTCCTTAAAGTTTGATTTCAACATCAACGCCAGCTGCCAGATCGAGCTTCATTAAAGCATCAACCGTTTGTGGCAACCAATCGATAATGTCGAGTAATCGCTTGTGTGTCCGTATTTCAAACTGCTCACGTGACTTTTTGTCAATATGAGGAGAACGATTCACTGTATAACGCTGAATACGCGTTGGCAAGGGAATTGGGCCACGGACTTGTGCCCCTGTTCTCTTAGCAGTATTTACAATTTCGCGGACTGATATATCAAGCAGACGATGATCGTATGCTTGAAGGCGAATCCGGATTGCTTGGTTTTCCATGCCTTAGTCTCGCTTTCTATTATTTCAAAATCTTCGCAACAACGCCCGCACCAACGGTACGACCACCTTCACGAATCGCAAAACGAAGTCCTTCGTCCATCGCGATTGGAGCGATTAAATTAACAACAACGCTTACGTTATCGCCAGGCATAACCATCTCAACGCCTGCTTTCAAATCAACCGTTCCCGTTACGTCCGTTGTACGGAAGTAAAACTGTGGACGATAGTTTGTGAAAAATGGCGTGTGACGACCACCTTCT
>CAIOTO010000121.1 GCA_903861255.1 uncultured Alphaproteobacteria bacterium
AAGTTGGCAGAAAAATATTAGCTCACACTATTTGCTTCATGTTTAACACAATCGTAAATCCTGAAAGACCTTTGGCTTTAGAATTGTTGATTAACTAGAGAAACTTGCACACTGCGTTTTATATGAATTTTATTTAGGATTTACGCCTGAAATGGTGGCGTTGATTCTTGCCCTTAATGTCGTGCTAGACCCGATCATAACGTCAACAAACGTTTTATGTAATGGCGTCCTCGCTATTATATTTGAACGTGTTTGGTTGTTCATTTCTAACTCAAAAGACAATGAGCATTCACCCGCCCCTACCCTGACGATTGAATATCCTTATACCAGGGAAGAAGCAGAGGCGCGGTCAGCTAAGAAGTAGGTATTACGTGTGAGTCGTTGTTCTTAAAAAAATATGCGCGACGAAAAGCCGCGTACCACCCTTGTCGCATCCCCCGCGAATTTGCTAAGCTACCACCACATCATCATACAAAAACAACAGGCCATCATGACAAACTCCTCTTCCCCCTTTCAAGCAAGTGATAAACCCATCGTCCGCTTCGCACCTAGCCCAACGGGGTATCTACACATAGGTAGTGCTCGAACGGCGCTTTTCAACTGGCTGTATGCAAAGCACACTGGGGGACGGTTTTTGCTCCGCATAGAAGATACAGACCGCGAGCGTTCGACTAAAGAAGCCGTTGATGCTATTTTCAGCAGCCTAAAATGGCTTGGCCTTGAAACAGAGTATGATGTTGTGTTTCAATCCGAACGCCTAACACGTCACAGCGAAATTGCCCATAAACTTGTTGCAGATGGAAAAGCATACTATTGCTATTGCTCACCCGAAGAAGTTGAGCAGATGCGTGAAGAAGCAAGAGCAAATGGCCTGCCACCACGGTACAATGGTTTTTGGCGTGATCGTGATCAAGCGTTAAAACCCGAGGGCGTAAAACCAGTCGTTCGTTTTAGAACGCCGCAAGACGGTGAAACGGTGATTCAAGACTTGGTGCAAGGCGAAGTTCGTGTTCAAAACAAACAACTTGATGATCTTATACTCCTTCGCGCGGATGGCACACCAACGTACATGTTATCTGTGATTGTTGATGACCATGACATGCATATTTCGCACATTATTCGCGGTGATGATCATTTAACGAACGCGTTCCGTCAAAAGCAAATCTACGAAGCATGTGGTTGGAATGTCCCTGAATTTGCCCATATTCCACTCATCCACGGCGCAGACGGCGCCAAACTTTCCAAACGTCACGGTGCAATGGGTGCTGGTGAATACAAGGATATGGGATTCTTACCAGAGGCATTATGCAACTATTTGCTAAAACTTGGCTGGGGTCACGGCGACGACGAAATAATTTCGACCTCTCAAGCCATCGAATGGTTTGACCTGCCAGGCATTGGCCGTGCACCAGCGCGCCTCGACATGGCTAAAATGACCAATTTAAACGGGCATTATATCAGAGCAGCAGAAAACAAACACCTGTGTGAACTTATTGCCCCCTTCTTGACAGAAAAATTAGGACGTCCTACAACACCAATCGAATCTGATCGCATTTTACGGGGTATGGATGGCCTTAAAGAACGGGCAAAAACAATAATCGAGCTTGCCGAAGGCGCGCTTGTCTATGCGCCGCTACCAGCTGATTACGATGAAAAGGCACTCACCTTTTGCAATGATACAAGCAAACAATATGTTGCTGCGCTACGCACAGCATTGTTGACACCCGATTTTACCCATGACGCACTTGAAGCCATCATGCGTGATTGTGCACAAACCCTTGATATTAAGCTTGGCGCACTTGCACAACCGCTACGCGTAGCGTTGACGCATCGCACTGTTTCACCGAGTCTTTTTGAAGTGATGGAGATTCTAGGAAAAGATGAAACTCTAGCTCGGATTGATTCATATTTGGGTTAATAAAACGTTAATTCGGAAGGAAATAAACTTCCGTTTTTAAATTTAATTTCATTTAAAACCTTGAAAAATTGAGTTAGAGTAAACACATATAAGACAGATACTTTACTACTTATTGCTGAGTTTTCATCATGAGCTTAAATCACGCTTTCCTTGCTGCCCTTGTCGCTATTTTATGGGGATTCAACTTTGTTGTTATCAAGCTTGGACTTGAGGAAATGCCGCAATTTCTTTTTAGTGGTTTACGTTTCACACTCGTCGCAATTCCGCTTGTATTTTTTATTCCAAGACCAAAAACATCCTGGTGGCTCCTCATTGGATTTGGTTTTATGCAAGGCTTTTTATCGTTTGCTTGCATGTTCAAAGGAATGAACCTTGGCGTAACAGCCGGACTTTCATCCATCATTTTACAAACACAAGTTTTCTTTGCACTTATATTATCTTATTACGTACTTAATATGAGACACTTAACTAAAGGTTGACAGAAAAGATGCCATGTACGCCCCTATAAACTTCGGCTCATGAGCGTAATAATGAAGTCGCAATGACAAGTCAACCATTTCTAGACTTCGTGATGTTACTTTTGATTTGCGCCTAA
>CAIOTO010000122.1 GCA_903861255.1 uncultured Alphaproteobacteria bacterium
AAGTTGGCAGAAAAATATTAGCTCACACTATTTGCTTCATGTTTAACACAATCGTAAATCCTGAAAGACCTTTGGCTTTAGAATTGTTGATTAACTAGAGAAACTTGCACACTGCGTTCAATAAGAAAAATCAACAGATATTCAATATTATTTTCTTACTCAATTATGTTATTTTTGCACGGGTGAAAGAAAATGACGTATTCCAAAGCAGGCTTTTAATTGTGAAAAAAATTGTAAAGATACAAAGCACGCACCCTGCTAACCCATTAACAATCATAAAAGATAAGAAATTTACAAGGCGGGAAATTGACGTCATTGCATGTCTGTTGTGTGGACGCGCAGCGACAATACCATCCTTTCTATCGATTGCAACACGTACAGTTGAAACGCATATACATAATATTATGTTGAAACTTGAGTGTAATTCACGTGAAAGCATTATTGATTTTATCGAACATTCTGATAAACAGTTGCTGATAAAAGCACATTATCAAAGCCTTGTGAGCGATACTCACTTTGAAAAAGTGCTAAAGGTCATTGCCGCTTTAATACAAAAAGAGTCTCTGCAATGCGTACTCTGGTATGAATCAAACGCGCCAATGGACACGATGGAGGTTATTAATAAGCTTATAAAGCATATGAAACTTTTAGGCATTGATGTTGTGCTGAAAAACAAGAAAGATACGGCGGTTGAAAAGATTGATAAAATTATTCCTGCAGAACGCAGTGAATCTGATTCGTTTTCACTCTCTCTTTTATCGATAGATGAATATAAACGCCATAACGCGGGGAATAATATTTTACTGCTAGAAGGGGCTGGAAAAGGCAATGAAAATCAAATTTTTATTCAGCTAACCCAGGTATGTGAAAATAAAAAGAAACAAGATACACACGCAAACGTTTATGCGTTTCCAACCTATTACAGTTGTTTTTTTTCTATTGTGCAAAAAATATACCCAACGTATCCTTTTGAAAAAATCATCGATGAATTTAATAAGCAATACGCGTCGTCTTCTCCTGTTATCCCTAAATACGACATATCAAATCACGCACAACTCATAAATGTAAATGAAGGTATCGCTTCTGCGATGCGAGCAAAGGCAAATCAGCTGTTGGCGCATAGAAGTACGTATGCTTTTTTATTTTGCCTCGTTTTATTGAGTGTATTGCTCATTTATTATTATAAGGAAAATCATGACAATCATCATTTAGCGCACACCTTTCCCATGCGATCGGATTTGCGGATCCCAGTTGCGTCTGCGCTTTTAAATCGCCCGCATTTGATTGATCAGCTTAATGAGTGTTTTTCAGAAAAGAGTGCAAGTAAGAAAATTGCCGTTGTGGGAATTGTGGGTATTGGCGGTGCAGGCAAAACAACACTTGCCCGTAGCTTTGCAAAAACACAAACAAATGCAATTGTGTGGGAAATTAATGCGGAAACACATACCAGCCTGACTGATTCTTTTATTAATTTAAGTTATGCACTCGCCAAAACAAAAGAACTAAAAGAAGAACTTCACTTTATAAAGAACATCCAAAATACAAAAGAAAAAGAACAGCATCTTATGTTGTTTGTAAAGAGTCAGCTTAAAAATCACCCTAATTGGCTGCTAATTTATGATGATGCCGAGTCTTTTTCTGAGATTGATAACTTCTTCCCACATGATGTAAACGCATGGGGAGAAGGGCGTGTTATTATTACAACCCTCGATAGCAATATTCTTAATTCGACATATGTGGACGCGAAAAATGTGATTCAAATTGATCACTTAAATCAAGAAGATGCACTGATATTGTTTTGCAAAATCTTATACCAGAAGGCCCCAAAAGCAATGTCGCTTGAAGAAAGAGAAAAAGTATCTGCATTTTTGACGAAAATCCCCCCCTTTCCTCTCGACATAACCGTTGCCGCGCATTACATCAAAAATGCATCACTGACGTTTGATCAATATAGTGAGCGCATTGCACTTAATACCCAAAGCTTTGACAAGAGTCAGCAAGCCTTTTTGAAAGAGATATCGGATTATACGCAAACGCGATATGGCTTAATTACATTATCTATCACAAAGCTTATTGAGACAAACCCAGCATACAAAGATTTGCTCTTTTTAATTTGTTTCTTAGATTCGCAAAACATTCCTTTTAGTTTTTTAGCATCGTATAAAGATCCTGCTTTGGTGGATCAATTTTTGCGTGATTTAAAAAAATATTCTCTGATCACAAGTCAGTCAGGGGGTAAAAACAACAGAAAGGCAGAAGAGTTTTCATTGCACCGAAGCACACAATTGTTAATGAAAAGTTTTTTACTTAATCAATTAAATGGAAATGATCAGAAAAATTCAATGGATATTTCCGTTGCGGCAATTAATGATTATTATTTAGAAAAAGAAAGAAAGGGCTATATTCAACTTTCGAAAATGTTGCCACATCTTGAATCTTTTATGAAGAATATAGAAGCCTTAAATATAAGTGAAATTAAAAAAATCAGTACAAACAGGATATTTTGTATCTTATCGGATTTTCACATCTTTCTGCTACACGCAATCTGTTGTTGGCAAAAAATTATTTAGAGCAAGCGCACCAATTCCAAGAGGTAACGCAGCATTTTTCTGATTCAAAACTCGCAGCGTTATTAACGCAGTTAGCAGAAATCAATGTAACATTAGAAAATGCGGATGAAACTATTATGTATGCACAAAAAGGGCTGAAATTGTGTGATTCAATCCCCAACTCCGAAGATTTAATAGCCAGAAATTTACGAACTGTAGGCTCTGCCTATGTGCATAAAAATGATTTTAAGAAAGCAATTCATACGTTGCAAGAAGCACTTTATAAAAGTAAAAGCATTGAAGATCTAGAAATTAGAATAGAAACAGAATCAAAAATAAATATTAATATTGGAAGATTATATAGTGGATCCTACATAAATGGTGCGATGGCTGAAGAGGGTGCGCAGTATATGAAAAAAGCCATGAAAAGTTTGGATGGCGATAAAATTTATTATCAACAAAGTCAAAAACCAAAAGAGATTTTGAGTTGTAGCATTGCGCGCAATAAAGTTCATTTAGGAAGAACATACTGCAGGCTAGGTAAGTACGTTGAGGCGAGAGACCTCTGTTTTAAAGATGCGCAATTCATTATTGATAATGCGCTCGATGATTGTTCGCACAATCTGTCAAAATTTTTCACAAAGATAAGTATTGGCGAGATTCATTTGCGATTCAATCAATTAGTTGAGGCAAAAAGTACATTGCTTGAATCTATTCAAATGCTTAAAACAGTGATGGACGGAAATGATTCATCAACAATAGAACCACGAGTCTTTCTTATTGAGACGCGTATACGATTGGATGAGCTGAATAAGGCATATAGTGATTGTTCTTTTATTTTTAATACAAAAAGAAAGACGCAAACAAATTATGCAACGCTAACATATCTAATCAGTTACTATCACGCAGCGGTTATCAAGCAAAAGCAAAAGGATTTCAAAAAATCGTACGAGCATTTCAAAGATTTTTTTGAGAAAATAAAACCACTTTGTAAAGTTATTTTGAGTGATCAAAAATATCAAGTATTGGGTGAACAAAAGGCCTTTGATGTGACAGTGTATGAAGAAACCACGCCTCATGTGATTATGCAGCAATGTTTCCAGAAAACCACAGCTATCTTTTCTGCTATTTACGGCGCAGAACATCCATTTGTGAAGGATTATGTGTTGGTGAATAATGCGGCTGTTGGGAATATTTGATTCGTAAAAATTCTCTTCAAAAATCGTGAAGTTTAGAGAGATCTAATGCCATTTGCCATAATAAATTAATCAAATTATCCGCTCGGTGAGTGCGCGATGATGTTTGGTATGCAATTTTTTGTTTATAAAATAATACTTGACTTTTATTTAATGAGTTACTATATGCTTATCATAGATGTTTATCATTGCATTGTTTCAAGCAGAGGCCGGAAATGAATACTTTTTATTTAAAATTTTTAATACTAACACTTACATTTAGCATTCATGGGATGGCGGGCACACCTGATGATGAAGATAACAAAAAGCACCGAGGTACAGCATCATCTGCTGCTTCTGATGCTGGAGTTGAACGCATGCGCCAAGCTATACGTAGAGCTCAAGCTAGCTATGGACCATTATCGTATTGTTTGCCTTCAGGTGCTATTGCGTCGGATAGATCTGCGGTTGCTGTTGCGTCGGATGCACCAACAGATCGCAAGCTTGCAACTATGACGCAAGAGGCTTTTGTGCGTTTGTTATATAAAGAAATGACAAGAGAGTCTGATAAGGAAGGCGGCAAGACATATAGAGGTGCGGTATCATCTGCTTCTGATGATGGTCGTAAAAAAGCTATTCCATTAGATTTTGAGAGTCACCATCCGGTGGCAGTTGCTGTCGCGTCAAATGCACCAGCAGTTGCTGTTGCGTCGGATGCAGCAAAACAGTGCGAGTGGGATGCTGAGTTGTTGGCATTATTACCACCAGAAGAAGCTGCGGAGCAAGCAAGATTGCTTGCGCATTATGCGGCCGAAAAGGCCACGGACGATTTTTTACGTGCAGAACGTGAAGAACAGCTTGCAGCGTATCTTGCGTAGCTCCTTATCTAGTTGCTCCTGTAGCAGATGATGATCCAACACCGGAAGAACGCTGCGCTTCTTTTGAACAAACAGCAGAAGAAGCACGTAAAAGAATCACTATTTTTCCTGAACTTTCGCACGCTCAATGCGCAGAAGATTTTAAAGTGAAAATTGGCGATTTAATAGAAAAAGCACTTGAAGGCGATAGCATCGAACTTTTTCACTCTCATTGGAAAATTACGAATCATGGAGACTTTTTTAGTGAGTTTAGAGGCAATTGCGATCGTGAATCCTTTATTGAACCAACTGTTGTCACGGCGAGAAGTGAGGATAATTTAGCACAGCTAACATATACGTTTAGAAAAGAAAATGGTGAGTTGGCTCAGTTAAAACTTCAGGAATACAAATCTTTAGAATGAACCTTTAAAACGAACGCCGCCATACGCAGCAATGCCAGGGGCGGCGAATCCTTCGGGATATTCGTAATGGCTGTTTCCAGCATTTTCAACACGGCCGAAAAGTTCAGTCTTTTGATTAACCTGATACGACCCCCAAAGGCGCAATACGGTTGGCCCTTTTCGGTATACACGCGTAAACGTAACGGCATCACTATCCGCACGCTTACCGTAATGAATGATGCCAGCTCCAAGCAAAAGCGGCTCCGTCACTTGCCAAAGCAGATGCGTTGTGATTTTATGCATTGGGCGGCGTAGCAATTGTATGTTTTTCAAAACATCTTTTGCGTGTAGGTAGGTGTGCTCCACTCGCAGTGTTACTGGCGGCGCATCGCTTGCACCAAGCTTCGTTTCAACAAACGATTCAACTCCATGTGTTTTTGCCTTTGCGGTATTCATATATACAGACGTTGTGGGGCTAGTTGGGACAGCGGTGATAAGATCATTAAAGTTTTGCTCAAAATAGGTAGTGCCTATACGGGCACGTTTTTCAATCACAACTTGCTCAACACCGATATCAAAGCCTTTTGATTTTTCTGGATTCAGCGTTGGATTTCCGCCTCTGGGTTCATATAATTGGTTCAAACTTGGTGCACGAATCCCTGTGCCATAACTTGCCAGCAGTGTTGTGCGGGTGGCTGTAATTGTGTAGTCCGTTTTTGCTTTCGTACTATAATAATGTTTAAACGCTGTGTGGTGATGCCAGCGGCCCCAAAGTTCAATATTCCAGACCTCAGTTGGCGATAGTTTGTGCCCCATAGCTGCTGTTTGCTCTATAGCGCGATGGTCCGCCCCCGGCAAAAACTCTGTTTGGGCAAATTGCTCTTGGCCTTCGTTCGTAAGGTTCGTCAGCACACTATATTTTTCCGTAACCTTAACTTTATTGTTGAAATAAAGCGTATCGGAGCGGCCTTTGGTTGTATAACTAGAGTCAAAAGGTGCGTATTCATTCCTGTTTACGCGTTCAGTTAATGCCAATGAATAACCCATTTTTTGTGTATATCGGTCAAGATCGGTCTCAATTTCTGCGCGGTGAAAGTTGCTTGTCGTCTTGCCATGCTGCGCGAGATTTGTGACGTAACCTGGTGTGCCTGATGAATAATCGTTCGATTCTTGCATACGATTCCATACGTTAATGCGCCATGCATCATTAAGCTGTGTGCCTGTGCGCGCAACAAATCCTGTTCGATCGGATGAATCACTTTGTTTTTGACGATCTACAGTTTGCAGACGCGCCGGTGTTGTGACAGAACCACGGCTTGCATTGCGAAGTGCACGCACGTGATAATCCACACAAGCAGACTGCCCTTCAAAACCTGATTCAATCCCATAGGTATCAAATGATCCACCTTCGATTTTGGTATCAAAACGAGGCATGTCATCAATGCTGTTTTGACCGCGCCGTGTTTCGATCATAATCGCACCTGAAAGCGCGTCGGCTCCGCCATCGGCTGTGGATACACCGCGAAGGACGTTGACCGTAGACGCACCCTCGGTACCGAGCCCTGCAAAATTGAACGTTCCTGTTGCTGGGTCGTTGGCTTTCATACCATCAACAATAACGCTGGTGTGTTCTGAATTGCCGCCACGTATAAAAACAGAGGTGAGTTGACCTTGGCTCCCTTGTTGTGCCACATACACGCCGGGGATATTTGCGATGGCATCGGTAACGCGTTCATATTGATTGATTTGGATGTCTTTTTCAGTAGCTTTATTTGATGAAAGAGTCGCGACAGGTTTTTTTGCCGTCACGATAATGGGGGCGAGCGTCGTTGCTGAAAGTGCAGGTGTGAGCGCCGTAAAGATAAGGGCTATATAGAAATATAAGTTCATATAGGCACTTTAAAGTGGCGAGATGTG
>CAIOTO010000123.1 GCA_903861255.1 uncultured Alphaproteobacteria bacterium
AAGTTGGCAGAAAAATATTAGCTCACACTATTTGCTTCATGTTTAACACAATCGTAAATCCTGAAAGACCTTTGGCTTTAGAATTGTTGATTAACTAGAGAAACTTGCACACTGCGTGGCGTGATAAAAACTTACCCACCCATTTTGCATAAGAACCATTTTTTTTAACTTCTAACCTCGTCATTGCGAGCCTGCGCAGCAGGTGTGGCAATCTGGCTGTTTGAAGGACAAGATCGCCACGTCGACTTCGTCTCCTCGCGATGACGTTGGTAGTTGCAATTTTTTACATAATTTAAGAAATATGCAAAACAAGCTCGTCTTTGACCTCGGTCACGCCAGGAACTGACCATGCGGCTTTGCGTGCTTCTTTTTCCTCCGCCCACGATCGTACAATTCCTCTCAAAATTACCTTGCTGCCATCAATGGCTACTTCTATATTTTTTGCGTCCAAAACAGCATTTCGTTGAAATTCACGAACAATTTGGTGTTTAACATTTTTTGGGTCGATTGTTTTACTAGAGGAATTTACGACGATGTAATTAAAAATATTACTAACGCCATATAAATTTTTTACACATTTAAATGCCTGCTGTTTTTTATAGAATTCGTCGACCTCACCGGTTAATTCGACTTTACCATTTTCAACCAACACTTTGATTTTCTCAGGTGGAAGCAGTGATACATCGGCTTCTAGTGCTTGCACAACAGCTGCAGCGATTTCTTTGTCACTACGTTGTAATGGTGCATCGACATCAACAATTAATTCTTCAACGACGGCCTTTACACCACGAACGTTTTTGGTGGCTTGTTCAGCAAGATATTTTTCACAATAGGTGCGCACACGTCCGCTTAGTGTCACGATTCCATCTTCGACAGAGATCATGATGTTTTGTGCTCGTAATCCTTGCTCAAAATTAAGCTTTTCAAAAACATATTCCCGAATTATAGTGTCGTTCATCGCTCTCACTCCATATGATTTTCAAGTGTTTTTAGGTTACAAGCTTTGACGAAAAATAAAAGTTGAAAAGGAGGGTGTTTTTAACATTTTCGTTATAAAATCAACTTGAACCTAGAATATTTTATCGAAATTGAAAATAATATGTTCTGTTCCATTATACAAACGAAACATCCTTGAAATATAATCATAATTCTTATAGAAATAATACAGTTCAGAAAATGTTTTCAAGCGGAGGCTGCTCTACTCATGGGTATAAAGACACAAGGCGGTATAGCATCTTCCTACACAGCATTTTACTGTTTGGATCAAATTACAAAAAACAAAAAGTCACTTATTCTTGTTGTGTCGCGCGATGAACGTATTCACGAGGTGGCAGATCAATTAAAAGCCATCGCACCAACGCATAACATCTTATCATTTTCTGGTTGGGATTGCCTGCCATACGATCGTGTGTCGCCAAGTTCAGATATTACACACGCGAGGCTTTCAGCGTTGTATGCATTATTAGAATCAAAAACACCTTTTATTTTGATTACATCTGTATCCGGAATGGGGCAACGGTTGCCGCCACCATCGCTGCTAAAGGCAAACAGCCACGCGCTTTCTATCGGCGACAAAGTTTCGCGTGAATCCTTGCTGACCTTATTGATTGAGCAGGGCTGCAATCGTGTTGAGGCTGTTTATGAAATGGGTGAGTTTGCTGTTCGTGGTGGTTTGATTGACGTGTTTGCGCCTGGTACCCCTTCGCCAGTGCGACTTGATTTCTTTGGTGATGAACTTGAAAGTATTAAAAGTTTTGATCCTATTACACAAAAGACTAACCCAGATGCTGAACTGGTGGAGTTATCCATGCGGGCGGCACATGAAGTTTTATTAACAACAGATAGCATTACACAATTTCGCCTACAGTACCGCGCGCTATTTGGTGGCTCACGTACGTTTCCAGCGGATGATCCTATGTATCAACATATTAGCGAATGCCGCCCATACCCAGGAATGGAACATTGGCTGCCGCTCTTTTTTGAACAAACTGCAACCTTGTTTGACTACATAAGTGAACAGACAAATATTTTGTTTGAGGATGGTGTTGATAACGCTATCCAGCATCGTTTGGAAGCTATTGATGATTACTATAAAGCACGGTTAAGCCCTCCATTGGGCGATGTGACACCGTATAACCCAATTGCACCCAATTTATTGTATTGGCAAGCCAGTGATTGGCAGCATTTTTCTGAAACAGAATCAATCACACAGCTATCACCGTTTAAAACAGATAATGATGCATTAAATCTTAAGATTGCTCCTTCATTTAAAGCTGAACGCGAGCAATCAACGACAGCTTTGTTTGATGCATTGGATAATTATTTATCAACTCATAAAGCGCGCAATCGTATTATTACCTGCATGTCAGAAGGCACACGTGATCGACTGCTCCATATGTGCGCAGAACATCAGATTTTTAATATTATTCCCTATGATGTGTTTCCAGTAGGTGCTGTTTTGGGCGCTGTGCACATCCCAGAGACAATTCTTGTTATTGCACCGTTTGAAACTGGATTTGAATCTGACACATGCGTATTGCTCACTGAACAAGATATCTTAGGCGAAAAAATACGCCGCGTTAAAACTATCAAACGAAAAAGCGATGCATTCTTTCAAGAAATAAGCCAGCTTACTGTCCATGATTTGATTGTGCATCGTGATCACGGTATTGGACGTTACCTAGGGCTTGAAACAATTACAGTTGATAATTGTGCGCATGATTGCTTAACACTTTTATATGATAACGATGACAAGCTTTTTTTGCCTGTTGAAAATATCGAATTGATTAGCCGTTATGGTGATGCTGACTCATTAGCCTCGCTTGATCGATTGGGTTCTGGTGCTTGGCAACTTCGAAAAGCGCGTGTAAAAAAACGAATTCAGATTGTTGCTGATTACCTAATTCGCTTGGCAGCAGAGCGAAGCCTTCATACCGCAACTGTATTAGAGCAAACAGGTCGTGAGTTTGATGATTTCTGTGCGCGCTTTCCGTATGTGGAAACAGATGATCAGCTGCGAGCAATCATGGAAGTGTTAGAGGACTTGGCACGTGGCAAACCTATGGATCGCCTGGTATGTGGTGATGTGGGCTTTGGTAAAACAGAAATTGCATTACGTGCTGCCTTTATAGCTGTGATGAACGGTAAACAAGTTGCTGTGATTGCGCCAACGACTCTGCTGTGCCGTCAGCATTTTTCTAATTTTCAAAAGCGTTTTCAAGGATTTCCATTCCGCGTTGCGCAGCTATCGCGTCTTGTAAAGGCTGCGGATGCAAAGCTTATTCATGATGATCTAGCCTCAGGAAAAGTTGATATCATCATAGCAACGCATGCCATCTTAAGTGAAAAAACAAAATTTTCTGATCTTGGTCTAGTTGTTGTCGATGAAGAACAACATTTTGGCGTCAAGCAAAAGGAAAAACTCAAGCAGCTGCGATCCGATGTTCATGTGCTGACGCTAACGGCAACACCGATTCCGCGTACTCTGCAGTTGTCGTTAGCAGGTGTTCGTGATTTAAGTTTGATCACCACGCCGCCGATTGATCGTTTGGCTGTTCGTACGTTTGTCATGCCCAAAGATCCATTGGTGATTCGTGAATCGATCATGCGCGAATTTAATCGTGGTGGTCAGGTGTTTTATGTGACGCCGCGCCTTGAAGATTTGCCGTCGCTTAAAGAAGAGCTGCAAACATTGGTACCCGAAGTAAAATTTGCAGTCGCGCATGGACAATTATCACCGACTGAACTTGAAGACGTCATGACGGCTTTTTATGATCACCAATTTGATGTGTTAATTAGCACGAATATTATCGAATCTGGCATTGATGTGCCATCAGCAAACACGCTCATTATTCATCGATGTGATTTGTTTGGATTGTCACAACTGTATCAATTACGTGGGCGGGTAGGGCGCTCAAAAACACAAGGGTATGCTTATCTAACTTATTCACCAAAGCAAACGTTATCTGCCAATGCAATGAAGCGTCTGCAAGTCTTGCAAAGCTTAGATACATTAGGTGCGGGCTTTACGTTAGCAAGCCATGATCTAGATATTCGTGGTGCTGGTAATATTGTGGGTGAGGAGCAATCAGGCCATATCCGTGAAGTTGGTGTTGAGTTGTATCAAACGCTGCTGCACGAAGCAATTATGATGGCGCGTGCGGTCGAGGCCAATAATACTGACGGTATCGAGATTGAGTTAAATGATTGGACACCGCAAATTAACTTAGGCGTGCCTGTATTAATTCCTGAAGCTTATGTGACGGATCTGGGCTTGAGGCTTAATTTGTATCGCCGTGTTGCTAACCTAACGACACGTGCCGAGATTGATGCTTTTGCCGCAGAGCTAATTGATCGGTTTGGAAAATTGCCAACAGAGGCCGCGAATTTGCTGGATGTGGTTGAGCTTAAAGGACTTTGCCGCCAAGCGCATATTGAAAAATTAGATGCCGGACCAAAAGGACTATTAATCACATTCCGTAACAATGAATTTAAAGAACCAACAAAGTTGATTCAGTATTTGCAGCGACCGGAAGTTTATAAAGCCAGTGCGATTAAAATTCGCCCTGACCATAAGTTATTCTTCGGACGTGAATTTGGAAATCCAGCACAACGCCGAAATGGTGTTAGGCAGATTGTAAAAGATTTGGTAGGATTGTGTTAATAAAATAAAATATAAAACTGTCCAATACATATCACCTACTGGCCGTCTCTATGTGATCAGATCCATGCAGGGAGGAACCATGACAGCATTTTCTGTCATGGATTCTGATTTGCAAATGTTTTTATTGTTTTAGTAATTCATTACCCTTTTCAACGATCGTTGCTAATGCTTCTTTTGCATCAGGTTTATCCCCTTTTATCATGGCTATCATTTCAGCAACAATAAGTTCTCGGATTTTTGGAAAGTTAGGAAGCATAATGCCTCGATTATAGGTCATAGGTTCACCTCGTGTGAGTGCTTCTTCCGCTAACTTTGCTGCTTTTGAAATACGTTCATTTGCGGGAACTGCAACAATAGGGATATATCCTGTTTGTTCTTGCCATTGACCTTGTGTTTTTGCATCAGACAAAAATGCTAACAGTTTTCCAAGCGCGATCTTTTTCGCTGGTGAATATTTCTTTTTGGCAACCCAAAAAGCAGAACCACCCGCAATTGTCTTGCCTGGTTTGCCAATGCTTTTCCAATAAGGAAAATGTGCAACACCAATTTCAAAACGTCCATCCACTGCCTTTTCTAAAATTCCCAAGCGATTAGAACCTTGGCTAATCAAAGCAATTTCACCATCAGCAAAGGCCTTTTCTGCTTCAGGCCCAGCTTTGAGCGAGAATAAACCAGCGCGATACCATGTTTGTAAGAATATCCAATGCGTATTGAAAAATGGATTATCAACAAGCTTTGCATTTTGGCCATCAACACCATTTCCTTTTGTTGCAATTGGAATATTATGAATAGCGCCGATTTGATCCATATGGTGACCCGATAGCCAACCCGCAGCAAGCGTTAAGAGGGTTCCATTTTTTCTATGCTTAATCGCCATTTTTTCAAAGTCTTCAAACGTTTCAGGCGGGTTTTCATCGATACGATCAAGCAGCGTCTTATTATAAAAAAGAATCACAGTTGCAGCACTAAAAGGCAGGCATTGCAATGTCTTTGCCTGTCCTTTGTAAAACGAAGAAGCAGCTGATGTGAAATTAGGAATTGGTTTTTTGATCCACGAAAATACCGTTTTAATAGGCGTGAATTTCTTTGCACTCTGCATCACTGCTGTTCCCATTTCAAAAACTTGCACGACGTCAGGTTCCTGGGGATCTTTTAGAAATGCATCAAGTGTTTTATCATAGTTTCCTTTAGAAATGGCTTGCACTTTAATCGTTGGCTCTTGTTTTTCAAAATCTTTAAGAAGTTCATTGAAAACTTTTCCTAATTCACCATCAAGCGCATGCCAAATAACAAGTGTATTATGTGACTCTTCAGCATACAAAAACCGACTCATCAAAACGAGTGTAATTAATATCTTATTCATATGTAATATCCTTTCTTAGATAAGGCTGATAGTAACTTATTCTATTGATTGTGGACACTATTTTATATGCAAAAATTCTAATTATGTGCATAAAAATTACCGTACAATACGCATATCATTGTGCAAATGAACAGAAAATAAAATCCCCTGGCTAATAAGCAGCGTTAGCATGGCAGTTCCACCATACGAAAAGAAGGGGAGGGGAATCCCTACTACTGGTAAAAGCCCGGTAACCATTGCCATATTAATAAAAACATAAAGAAAAAGAGTTACGCATAATCCAAGCGCAGTCAATCGAGCAAATGTAGTGCGAGCATTCATTGCAATACGAATGTTGCAGATAATGAGAGACATATAGAGCGTTATAAGAAAAAGTGCCCCTATAAGGCCAAACTCCTCACAAAACATAGTAAAAATAAAATCAGTTTGTTTTTCTGGTAGAAAATTTAGATGGCTTTGAGTTCCTTGCAGAAAACCTTTACCAAATAATCCGCCAGACCCTAAGGCTATTTTAGATTGTATGATGTGATAACCCGCATGCGCTGGATCGCTCTCTGGGTTTAGAAAAATGAGAATTCTTTTCTTTTGATAGCCATGTAATAAAGTCCAAAGTAATGGAACTGCGGCCAAAATCCCTCCACCTACAACGCCGAACTTCCACAAACGAACACCTGCTGCAAAAAAGATAGCAGCACTACTTAGCATGAGTAACATTGCTGTACCTAAATCAGGCTGTCTCATCACTAACAGCGTTGGTGCAAAGATTAAGATAACCGGTAGTATTAACGTGGTTGGGTGTGCAATTTCTTCTGTCGACAACCCGTGAAAATAACGTGCAAGCGTCAAAATTAGTCCAAGCCGCATTAATTCAGATGGTTGAAAATTAAATACATATAAATCAATCCAGCGCTGCGCACCCATTCCGACAAAGCCCATTAATTCAACGGCTACAAGTGCTACAAACGACACAAAATATAAGAGATATGCATAGTCAAAGAATGTACGAATGTTAACGCAACTAATACCAATCATGACCATAAAACCAAACGCAAAACGAATCATTTGTTTTGATGCCCAAGGATGAACTGAACCATTGGCCGCAGATACAAGCATGAGCATACCAAGGATGGTTATGGCACAGAGTAAGAATAGTGGCATTCGTGGAATAAATGAGAGCTTTTGAAACGTAGTCATTATTTTTTCTCTCGTTGATGTGTTGCAATGAGAATGTCGCGTGCCAAAGGCGCCGCAGTACGCGCACCACTTGCACCATGCTCTACGATCACAGAAACAGCATACCGAGGCGCTCCCACTGGTGCAAATGCCGTATACATCGCATGTTCTCGTAAATGGTAGGGACGATCATTATGAGTGCCTTCTAACCGTTGTTCGGCTGTAATTCGGCTCACTTGCGTGCTTGCCGTTTTTCCAGCCATCTGAAATGAATCATCCATAATACGTGCGCGGTATGCAGTGCCTCGTGGGTGATTAACAACATCAGCCATCCCTTGGCAAATAAGCGCAATGTGTTCAGGATCGATTGATGTGATCGAGGGTGGTACGTGCGTTTGATTTTGCCTAACAAGATGAGGGGTAATAGGTCTTACACCATTTACTAACATTGCTGTCATTTTAGCTTGCTGCAGAGGTGTTGACAAAAGATAACCCTGGCCAATCGATGCATTGATTGTATCGCCACCTGTCCACGCTTGCCTTCTATTTTCACGCTTCCATTGCTTTGATGGCATGAGACCCGATTTTTCACCTGGCAGCTCAATTCCAGTAAGACTACCAAATCCAAATGTACGTGCCATTGACGTCATTGCATCAATACCAAGTTTGTTTGCTATATTAAAAAAATATGTATCACATGATTGAGCAATTGCTGTTTGTAAATTAACAGATCCATGTCCACCACCACTTTTCCAGTTCCAGCAATGAAAACGGTGATCGTTATAGTCATAATGCCCAGGACAATGATACGTAGTATGCGGGTCAACAATTTTCTCATGCAAAGCAGCAAGCGCAACAATAATTTTGAAAATTGAGCCAGGTGCATATTGACCAGAAATAATTTTATTTGTTAATGGACGACGGGGATGATCAACAATTTCATGCCAATCAGCCGTCGAAATTGAATCTGTAAAAAGCTGTGCATTAAAAGACGGTTGAGATACGAGAGAAAGAAGTGCTCCGGTATGTACATCTAAAACAACAGCT
>CAIOTO010000124.1 GCA_903861255.1 uncultured Alphaproteobacteria bacterium
GCTCTTGCCAGCTAACTGGAAAAAATTATACGGCCCTACTGCCCACGATGAAGCCAGGGATGAAGACGACCTGGCACTGGCGGCGTGACACGGTGAAGTAGGTACTTGGCCATACGCTTACATTTCTCTTGCTCAAAATATTTTAGGGCAAGAAATTAATTTATTGCATACAGACCGACTTACACATTTTAATGTGCTCGATAGAATTTAAGAAAAATTTGAATACAATAATTCATGATTTTGACGTAGGAATACCCATAGAACAAGTAACTCGCTGGCTGCCTACCCTATGCAAGCACGGTTCCTCGAGGAGTGGCGCTCAGGAATGGGCGCTGCTTACTCTACTACAACACCCCCCATTTTTTAGGTCTCAGCATGATTTTTTTTATCAAGATCCATTTTTAAATTAATAAGATTTTCTCAACTTTTTATTGCGGAGTGTATCCAGAAATCACCCCGCAATAGCTATGGCTTACTCTCTCCAGGAGAGTTAAACTGTGGTTTTACTTTTTCATCATAAAATTGCTGCAAAACACTAACTTCGTCATTGATCCTCTGTGCATACGCGCCATCCACATCACCGCCATGCGATGCAATTTGTTCGTTTAAAAACGCTCTGTACGCTGCCGCAGCTTGCTCAGTCGTTCTATCCTTTGTTATGCCACGTTCCATCAATGCTTTTGCGATACGTTGTGCATTGGCATGTATCCCATTTTGATCAACTGTGCCCATATTAAGGTTTGCTAAAAAATTATTGATCATCTTATTACGTTCAGGTTTTGCAAAAAGCTTATTCAATTCATCATCAATTCCACGAAGTCCTGTTACAATACGTTCATCAATACCTTTGCTGCAACTTTCCCCGTTACTACCATTGTACGCCGTTAATGATTCGTTGATATAACTTGCAATCCACGCGTCAAAACTGCCCGGGTGATAGACATTTTAAAAACTAACGACAAGAGCTAATCGCTGCGGTGTATTTTCATTCCAGCCTTTAGCAATGGCTTCTTTTGCCTGTGCATTTGCCGTCGCTTTTGAATATTTTTCATCAATATGAGCATGCAATATGGCTATCGCTTCAGATTCATTTAGCACCTGCATACCATTAAAGTGCCGTTCAATCATATGAATCACGGCATCATTGAGCGTCAGTGACCTCGATGATGGTGAACAAGAAGATGACTTCGCCTCAGCTGGTATTTGAACGCGCGTAGCCGCATAATCATGAATTTCATATGCCATACCGCGGCCAAAGCCACCTGCACGCCCTTGTTGCTGTGCTTGACGTTCTGCTGCCAGCACGAATGGCCTTAGTAGATTCAAAATAGATGTTTTGGTTTCTGGATTCATTGTGGTATTAGCATTGACGTCTCTGTATGCATTCGTAATTGTACGTTGATCAGGCAAAACACCTGCTGGCTGTGTGAGTAGATATTGCATAATGGTAAGATAACCTCTGTAAACATCTCTACTAAATGCATTATTCACACCATCTTGATCGGGCAAGAGAATACCCGCTGGCCGTGTAAGTAGATATACCATAATATCTTGATGATCACGGTCAGCAGCGTTCTCAAATGCACAATTCATACCAATTTGACTTGGCAAAGGAATACCCGCAGGCCGCGTAAGTAGATATTCTATAATGACGCGATGGCCATTGCAAGCAGCCAAACTAAATGCATTATCCACATTAGATTGACTTGGCAAAGGAATACCCGCAGGCCGCGTAAGTAGGCATTCCATAATGTCACGGTTACCCTGGTTAGCAGTATTTTCAAATGCCCACCTCACACCATCTTGGTTTGGCAAAGGAATGCCTGCTGGTCGTGTAAGTAGATATTCCATAATATCGCGATGACCATCTTTAGCAGCATCATTAAATGCCTTATTCACACAATCTTGATCGGGCAAAGGAATACCCGCTGATGATGTGAGTAGACATTCCATAATGACGCGATGACCATTGCAAGCAGCAGAACGAAATGCCTTATTCACACCATCTTGATCGGGCAAAGGAATACCCGCTGGCTGTGTTAATATATATTTTAGAATAGCGTGTTGCCCCCAGACGGCAGCGCAATCAACTGCCTTATTAACACCCTTTTGATCAGGCAACGGAATACCCGCTGGTCGTGTGAGTAGATATTCCATAATGACGCGATGACCTTTGTAAACAGCACTAGAAAATGCCTCATTCACACCACGTTGATTGGGCAAAGGAATGCCCGCTAGCGTTCCGAGTAGATATTCCATAATGGCTTGATGATCACTTTCAGCAGCGTTCTCAAATGCCCAATTCACGCTATCTTGTTTTAAAAGATCTCCCGTTGCTACGCGTTCTTTTACTTCTCCTAATGCGTTCTCTTCCTCTACAGAAAGTTCGCGCGCTGATGGCGTAGAGTGATCATTAGCTGCATTTAACCGTGTTGCAGCAGGATATGCTTTGTTCATTTTTCCACCAACAACGGAATGATCTGTTGGTTTACTACTCAAAGCAAAGATTTTTATCAATTGAGATGGCACGACCCTTGTCGAGCCATGCAAAGCATGAGTGATAGACTTACTCGTTGCTTTAACTACAGCAATTTTCACTATCAATCCTGGCTCATGTGCAATTCGCACATCCTCAAGCCATTCTGCGACTGTACTTTTTGAAAAACCGCTAAAAGTGTAAAGGCCTTCATAACCGTTAATTTGATCTAATAAATAATCATCAACAACCACTGTGCCCGAACAAATACTTTTTAAAACATCGTGTGCAAGGTTATCTAACCAGTACAGAATCTGAAAGTGGTTACGAAGAGCAGGATTATCCACACGCACGTGACCTGCTTGATCCAAACAGTATGGATTTTCATACGCACGAGCTGTTGTCATACTATCAAAACACAAGATTCCATCCGCATCAACCGTTACATCCGTCCACGCCGCACCAAAAACTGCCTTTGCTATTTTTTCCTTTTCTTCTGGGGAAGCTTTTCGATTTGTATTTACTTTTCGCTCATTGCTTAGAATACGATTATTTTCACTTGTATAATAGTTAATA
>CAIOTO010000125.1 GCA_903861255.1 uncultured Alphaproteobacteria bacterium
AGAAGGTCCCAAGGGTTCGGCTGTTCGCCGATTAAAGTGGTACGTGAGCTGGGTTCAGAACGTCGTGAGACAGTTCGGTCCCTATCTGCCGTGGGTGTAGGAGGAGTGAGAGAACTTGTCCCTAGTACGAGAGGACCGGGATGAACATACCTCTGGTGTATCGGTTGTAGCGCCAGCTGCATCGCCGAGTAGCTACAGTATGGACGAGATAACCGCTGAAAGCATCTAAGCGGGAAACTCATCTCAAAACAAGTCATCCCCATTAGAGCCGTGATAGACCATCACGTTGATAGGTACGATGTGGAAGCGCAGTAATGTGTGAAGCTAACGTATACTAATCGCTCGATTGGCTTGATTAAACCATTCAGTAATGGATGGAATAACTCAAGATCCAAATACCCAAATAAGTATCATCCGACTTCGCTAAAGCTTCGTCGTGACTAACGTTCGATGAATACAAAGTGAAATCGTAAATGAAGTAAGACTTATGAAACGAGACATTTGGATGCAAACAAAAACCAGATGTCTCGGAGATACAAAAACAGCAATTAATGCGCACAGACGCATTATATAATACCGCAAAAATCAGTATTTCTTTCACATTCAACACATACACATCGCTCTTGATGTTGATTGTGTTGGTTTGGTGGCTATGGCGGATGTGCAACACACGATCCCATCCCGAACTCGACAGTGAAACCGTCCAGCGCCTATGATACTTTGTCTTAAGACACGGGAAAGTCGGTCGCTGCCAAACTTACACAATTAATATCAAGAGCATTTTTTTATCCAAAAACATCACAACATCCCCGCGTAGAAATACGGATGGGGTTTTTCTGTGTCTGTCTGCTGTATAGGCATGGATATCCTTCTTTGTATAGGCCTCATATTATTTTTGTGCTGAAATATATTACAAATCACTCATTTTTCAGTGGCCTTTTTCCTTACTTTTTTGTATACTTCAATTGTTAACGTTGGGGTATCGCCAAGCGGTAAGGCATCGGTTTTTGGTACCGACACCCTAGGTTCGAATCCTAGTACCCCAGCCAACATTGTATCTATATGAAAAAAATTCTCAAAAAAGTCCTTCGTTCATCATCAGCACAAAGCATTCTCGCAAGAGTTGGTTATTTCTATTTATGGTTTGTCTTTAAAACCACTCGTTGGACCTACATTGGCCTCGAGCATCCCGAACAACTCATCAAAACAAATGCCCCCTTTATTGCAGCCTTTTGGCATGGCCGACTTGCAATGCTTCCTTTCCTATGGCGTTGGAACAAACCATTTTATATGCTGCTTTCTGAACATGGGGATGGGCGCTTTATCTCAAAAATAATAAGCCATCACAATATCAATAGCATTTATGGCTCAAGCACACGTGGTGGTGCACAGGCCGCCCTCGCCTGCGTTAAGACACTCAAACAAGGAAATTGCATGGGAATCACGCCAGACGGGCCTAGAGGGCCCCGTCATGAGGTGTCAGAGGGATTATTGCACATTGCACGCCTAAGTGGCGCACCGATTGTGCCCGCAAGTTACGCGTTAAAGCGCCACAGAGTCTTAAAAACATGGGATCGATTCTTAGTCCCCCTACCCTTTACACGCGGTGTATTTGTGATTGGAGAACCTATTTACGTAGATAAGGATAAAAGCGCCTCAGCGCTTGATGCATCACGCGCACTAGTCACACAGGCATTGCTTACAGTAGAGGCAGAAGCAGATCGCATTATGAAAATAAATGGTGCAACGTAATTCAAGACTATGGCTTGTTTATCGCCTCCATCATTCCTTTTTCTTTGCCCCCTTTTTTTCTTTATCTTTCACCGAATCTTCAGAAGCCTCACACAGTTTTCTCAACACACGCGCAAGCTTTCCAATCTCGTTGTCCTTTTTGGAAAACTCATCAAATGAATCATGTTGACCATTCAAACGATTTTGAAGAATAGTAGAAATCTTATGGAGAGGTGTCATCAGCCACACATTATATATAAACACAGAAATGAGCAAAACAAGTGAAAGCTGCAAGAGTTTTATCATGACATTTGTACTAAACTTAGCTTGATATTCTGCATTTAATTTATCAAAATTTTTCGAAATCACAATTGTTCCAATTTTTGCGCCACTAAAATCAAAAAGTGGTTCTATAGATACCCCTTCTTCCTTACCATTCACAATAGGAAATACCGTATAAAATTCTGTGCCTTTGTTTAGGTATGTAGACGTCATCAGTGACATTATTTTTTCTTTGTCCGTTGAATCTAAGTACCTAAAGTTACCAATTGTATTGATAACTTCTATTTGTTCATCTGTCATATTTTTTTCTTTTTTTTCTTTTTCATTTGAAATTAGTGTACAAACCCTTTTATATAGATTTTTATTCACAAAAATACTAATATCAGCACCTGTAATTTTCTTTGTTTTGTTTATCAAACTTTTAAACGAAAAAACGAATTCTAAACTGCCAATATGCTCTTTTTCATAAAAAACAGGCACCACACCACGAAGACCGAGCCCTGCCCTGCCAAGTTCAAGCCCCTTTTGCGGACTTTTTAAGTTATTCGTACTGACAACAGTCTGTCTAAAATCACTTAAATCTTCACCATAACCACCGTCTTTATGAATTCGCAGAAAAGTCGACGCAGGCGCTTTATGAAACTGCATTTCACTTAAGTCATATTTCTCATTCTGATCAACAAACATCGCCCTTAATTGAGCCCGTTAATTGTGCTTTTCTAAATTTTGCAAAGACGTGCATGTTTTTTTATGTATTCTTCTGATTCCTGAGAACAGAATACAAAAATATTATTAATAAATGATAAATCACTAAAACTACGAACGAATCAATCCATGATCCACAGCAAAACCCATCAGTCGATGTCTAAGTGTAACAGATGTGCGCTCTAAACAACCCTCAGTACTTAATAAATGCTGACAGGCGGCATCAATATACGTTGTCAAATTACCGTGATGCACACGTGTAATCATGATATAAAGTTGACTAACCTGCG
>CAIOTO010000126.1 GCA_903861255.1 uncultured Alphaproteobacteria bacterium
AATCCATTTTTCACACGATCTGTGCTTGAGCATTTTTTGCAATTTACTGACATAGCTTGTCTCCTGAAAAGTTTCCTTTTCAGAATAGCACATTATCAACCTTTAGTTAAGTGTCTCCGCATTTAAGATCCTCAATTATTGATAATGCTTCTTCTTTGGTCGCAACTACAATATGACTAAGACTAATTTCCAGATTATCTTCATAAAAAAATTTAAGGAATTCTTGATACGCTTCACTCAGCATAGTCGGCGTTATAACCTGTGCGAATTGCTTATCTAAATATGCACGCTGGAACAAACCTTTTTTTGTTTCTTCCTGCTTTTTTAGTAAATCTTCAGAGGCTTCAAAACCAGCTTTTTTAGCCGCATCAATAAGTAATATTGCATCTGCTAAACGCAAAACAAGCGGTTCGAACGATTGACAAAATGGTGAATTTTTAATTTGCTCAGGGGCACTCGCTATACTATCTCGCACTTGGTCAAGTGTAATCGTGTCAACATTAGCAAAAACACCAACAACCATCAAATTATCCAAAGCTTTTTCATCCACACCAGAAAAATATTTCCTTTCAATTGGTTCTAGCTCTTTCTCACTTGCATCAGGCATTGGTGGCAAATCTGGTAATGGCATTGGCTTGCCATCAAGTCCAGTCAATTGTAGTCCAGAATCGCGGCGCATCTTATCAACAACCATTACTGCATACTGCGGTATCAAATCCATTTTAATATTAACTTTTATTTTTTCAAATTCAGGCGCTTGAATCGGACGCTTATTTTTGATAAAGAATATACTGTATCCTTGATCAAATATCTTAAGTACTTGTGGTACTAGTGTACCTTTCGCGGCCATAAATAATTCTTCATTCTGAATATGGGTTTTTCTAACCCAACCAATATTGCCTTTGTTTGTTTTTGTGCTTGAATCTAGTGACTGCAAAGCAACCTTGTGATTAAATCTTTCTTCAATATTTTGATCAGAAAATTGTAATTCTCTTAGTGTTATTTCGGCACTTCTTTTGTTATCAAACAATATATGGCACACTTCAGATTCCATCTCATCTTTTGGCAAGCATCTCACTAGCTCATCGTACTTAATACGCAGAATATCATCCGTAACCATTTCTTCAATTCTTTTATCAAGATACTCTTTTTGTAATAAAAGTTTATTTGCGTTAATAATGCTCGCTAAAACCACAATATCTCCATCTAATTGTTCGCTCTTTGCTGCATCTAGTAAAAGTTTACTATCAACAAGACGATTTAATAAACTAACATAAAGTTTTGAAAAAGGAGCAGACTGTAATTCTGGAGGTAATTGACCAAAAAGATCCTTAACTTCTTGTAGACTAATGGTAGCACCATCTGAAAATACTGCAGCTATGCTATCTTCCAACCCATTAGTTGTTGCATCAAAATATGGTATAGGGGCAACCATTTCTTTTTGCCTGTTTTTTTCCTTTGCTGGACGGTAACATTTTTCATCACATGTATGCGTCGCACTAACTATCCTCCCTTCAAATTCCCAAACCGTCGTAACAAGCTCACCAGAAATTGGACAGTAATACATTTCAATAGGCGTCCCCAATCTTTTTGAACGATCGATAAATCTGCTAAGATCGTTGCCCGCATCTCCAGCCTGGGCAGCTAGCACCCCTAATACAAAAAACAAATTTATAAAGATTGTAATTTTCATTTTTCAACTCCTTTTTTGGTTGCATAAACACGAATGATATAAAAATCTCAGGAATAGCTATAAACCCTTATTTTCCCAGGGCTCTTAGCTCAATATAATTTTTAAAATAAATTTTATCAATACTTATTTTCTGCCATTTTACGGGTAATGCGGAACCAATGTCATTCGGTTAAGAAAATCCCCGCTACCGTCATCACGAGGAAGCGTAGCTGACGTGGTGATCCAAAGGCTCTTTTCTGGATGGCCATGCCCTTTCAGAGCTCCATCCTTCGCTAAAGCTACGGCCTGGCACGGCGCCATGACGGTAGCCAGTTGGTTATAAAGGTAAGCGTATGGC
>CAIOTO010000127.1 GCA_903861255.1 uncultured Alphaproteobacteria bacterium
GATCTGTGTTAAGACTTACGCAGCAGGTCTAATACCATATTGAGCAAGGCACCTATCGTGCGGGGCAGCTAGAGAAATATTCACAAATATATCTTAATAAGAACTTGAGTCGACTAAGTCTCAAGGAAAAAGAAGTTACTGATCACTTCGCACTTGAAGGATTTAAAAGACTTGGAATTTACGAGCAAAAAGCTATTCGTGCTTTTTTCCCGAGTTTAAGTGAGTTAACTGATTCATATTTTCGCACTCGTTCGAAGATTAGGTCGTCAGACAATGATTCTAGCTCTACCGATGATTCTGGCTCTACCGATGATTCTGGTGCTACCTATAGTATATCTACCGACATACCCCTTTTAGTAATTCCCGCTAGAAAAGCGCCGGAAGCCCTAAAAGCACTTAGTTCATCAGAAGAAAGTTTGCTAGGAATTACCTCTAAAAATGCCTTAGAAACTAAGCTGCTAGGCTCATTGAGAATTACTGAATCTCTACCTGCATCCACCTCTTCAAGCGCAACTGATACATGCACAAGTGATACGAGAAAAAGATATTTTGATTATGAAAGCGACTCATCTGGCTCAGGGGAAAAAAGTGCAAAAAGACATAAAGGTAGAAAATCCGTTTCATGATACGGCTGGGAAATGTACTCTTACACACATTTTAAAACGCCATATCTTCTAACATCAGCGTTACAGAATTTCGGCCACCAAATGTGTCATTTTTGATTGTAACCACAACATCAAATCTCTCCGTTCGCGCACGCTTAATTGCAGATTCGAACGGGGTATCCTTTGCCCGAAAGGCCATTAATTTTGCCCCTGCCCCCGTTTCATCTTGAATGCGACATCTGAAATGCGATCCATCGCCAATAGGCTCTGCATACGGCATGGTTACATTTTTGATCATAAAACGCGGCTGCGCGTTACCTGCGCCGAATGGTTCTAGCTTTTGAAGCTCCTCGATCAAGGCAAGGGTTGCTCCCCCGACAGAAAGCATCCCATCAACATTTAGTATTGGCAAAGATGACCGTGCATTTGCCCCCAACTCTGTATTTAAAAAGTCATAGAACGCATCATATTGTGAGCACAAAACAGTAAATCCTGCCGCCATCGCGTGGCCACCGCCCTTATCAAGCAACCCCAGCTGAACAGCCTTAATCATAGCCTCGCCCATAATGACACCCGGCACAGACCGACCCGACCCTTTACCAATATCACCATCAAAGGCGACAACTAATGCCGGCTTATGAAACCGTTCTTTAAGACGGCTGGCAACAATACCAATAACACCTGGGTGCCAACCTTCGTTATGCACAAGTAAAATGGGATGCTGATCAAGATTCTGCTGTTCGACTTGCATCAGTGCTTGTTCCAGCACAAGACGTTCAATTCCTTGACGCTCTTCATTATAAGCATCCAAACGACTCGCAATTTGTTTAGCAAGTAGCAAATCATCCGTTGATAATAAATGGCTACCCAACATTGCATCCCCTACTCGTCCGCCTGCATTCACACGTGGTCCAAGTGCAAAACCAAGATGATATGCACTCGGCTTTTCATTGACCTTTGCAATATCGCTAAGTGTGCTAAGGCCAATATTTGTGCGTCCCGCCATGACTTTAAGCCCCTGACGAACAAAGGCACGATTAAGCCCAATCAACGGCATCACATCACATACAGTACCAAGCGCTACTAGATCAAGCAGCCCTTTTAAGTCAGGCTCTGGCCTATCATTAAAGTGGCCATCATTCCTAAGGGCGCGATTAAGTGCCACCACAAATAAATACGCAACACCGGCAGCACACAAAAAACGCATTTCATCGCGTGGCAATGTGGCCTGATCAAGTCGATTTGGATTTACAAGTGCTGCTGTAACTGGAAGAGTGGTTTCGGCTGTATGGTGGTCTAGCACAATAACATCAAGGCCAGCATCTGACGCTGCTTTGAGTGGTTCAAATGCAGTTGTTCCACAATCCACCATTAGCACAAGATTTGTTGGTTTCGCGCGGAGCATCAAAAGCGCCTCTGTGTTTGCACCATATCCTTCATCAATGCGGTCAGGAATATAAACACCTATCGGATGTCCAATGGATTCAAAATAACGGCGAAGAAGCGCCGAAGACGTCGCACCATCTACGTCATAATCCCCATACACAACGATGGCTTGCTTTTCTTTGATTGCCAAAAGCGTGCGTGCAACGGCCTTTTCCATATCAATTAAATGATTGGGTTCGGGCAAATAGTGACGCATTGTCGGGTTTAAGTACGATTCAACTTGATCGATGGGAATACCACGGTGCACAAGGATTTGCGCCAAAATATCAGTGATGCCGTATCGCTGTGTCAACGTCATTACTTGCCGTGGATCAGGTTCTTTATAAAGCCATGCCTTGCCGGTAACTGATATTCGCTGCGTTGGCATAAATGGCTCCACTAGTAAAATAGAATTATTTCATCAATATACGCTTTTCCTGAACAAGGGTCAAAGATCAGATAGCCACTAATTTATCAACATTTACGAAATAGCTACCCAAGCCGGCAACATGAATATCCATGATTGAATAAAGATCCAACGTAAAAAAAACCTGTCAGTGTGAATTATAGACAGAATTAATTGAATATTAACTTGTAAAATATAATATTGACAATATAAAAACACAGCGAGAAACATAAAATTGAAAAACACATTAATAATAACAATTTTGTATTTATCTTTTCTAGGCACAGGAATAGCAGAAAATTCGCTTAATCAAAAAATTATTAATTCCTTAGTATCACCAGAGCTAGCTTCAACTATTCATCCCGAAGCAACAGATAAGATTCTTGCAAATCCCAAAGTGCATAAGGCTTTAGATATTTTAAAACCCTTTGATACAGCACGCTTTTCGCTTGATCAACTCATTCATCATACCAATCAAAAAATAGCTAATGCTGCCACTTTTATACGTCAATATTTTTTGTATTTTCTTTATTCAACGCCTGAATCTAGGAATATCACTGGATTCACACCATCACCACCTTACATAAATCAAATTGATCAAAGTTATCCTGAAAGTCATATCCAGCTTCGTCATAACGAAATTTGTTTTGATGAAAAAGAAATTGATTATCTCATTATTGGAAGCGGCCCTGCCGGCAGCCTTATTGCATCAGAGCTATCCAAGCGAAAAAATATAAAAGTACTCTTAATTGACGCTGGCCCATTTGTAAAACCTGGCAGTATTAAAACTGAAGATAATTCTGAATTTATGGAATCTCACAATCAACGAAAGACGATATCTGGCGGTATTTCAATTCGTAATGGTCACGTAATCGGCGGGGGATCAACTGTTAATATTGACCTCGCTTTTTCCCCTTTATTGCCATCCATCAAACAAAGTATAACAACTTGGGTCAAACAGGGACAACTACCATCTGAATTTGTGCATAGATCCACCAATGATTTTTCAATTATTGAGAATGCATACACTTGGGTCAAACAAAAAGTTGGCACACGAAGCTTAAGTTCAAACGAAATTAACGCAAACAACAATCTTCTTTTAACAGGTCACACATCAGCAACAACATATGATTTAAATACCAAAAGTCCAACAAAAGATGCACATACGCTGCCTAAAATATCGGCTGTAGATGCTTATCTTTGGCCTGCATTAAATCACAATCCAAACAGCTTGCAAGCCATACCAAACCTCAATGTTGTAGCACTTAAACAAAGCAACAATACAGTTACCGAAGTTATAGTCAAAGCAAACCCAACGGGTGATAAAGAATATACCTTTAATGATCCACATAATTTGCAACTTGATCCATCAAAAACCTATACCCTAAAAGCGAAAAATATAATTTTATGTGCAGGCACTTTAGGTTCAGCTGAAATTTTATTGCGGTCCAATATGCCAAACTCAAATATGGGCAAAGGCGTTGTCATGCATCCATCCATTGGTGCATTAGGAATATTCGATAAACCTATCCACAACCTTGATGGCATATCTGCAGCCGTTTATGCACCATCAACGCCACTTTCTGATAATTATTTTTTCGAGGCCTTGTCAGCTGAACCTGCGTTTATAGCGTCTATTCATCCTGGCACCAGCTCAGATATTGAGAGAAATCTAAAGAATTTTCAAAGCATCGGAGGATTTGGCGTAATGCTGGTTGATACAGCTTCAAATGACAACCTCATCTTTATCGACGAAAATGGTGACGTCCAAGTTGATTACACGCTATCAAAAAAGGATAAAAAACGTTTTAAAAAGGCTATACGCATAGCAACTAAAATTCTATTTGAACAAGGTGCAAAAGAAGTATTTATCCCTTCCATGGAATTAATTTACCAAGACCCACAACGCCGATATTTCAGATCATATGCAGAAGCAAAAAAAGCTATTAAAAAACTAGAATTTAAAAGCAACCTGACGCTTCTTTCATCTGCGCACATGCAAGGATCAAACAAATTGGGAAACAGTCCAAAAACATCTGTCGTCTCACCAAATTTCAAGTTATGGAACGAGGCATCTAATCAGGAATTTAATAACTTATACATTGTTGATAGCAGCGTTTTCCCAACATCGGTTGGGGCAAACCCTATGCAATCAATTTATACATTCGCAAAGATTTTTGTCGATAGATTAAAAACGGTTTAAGGTTGCTTGTACACATTTCCGTTCATGATCAATTAACCATTTTTTACGCGCAAGACCACCGCCATACCCGCCTAGCCCCCCATTCGTATTAATAATACGATGGCATGGAATATCGAATATCATTTAGCCAAGCTTCCATAACCCGCATTATCATTATACCTGAAGATTCATTATCGGGAACATGCCCTTCGTCACGCAATGTAACGATCTCCATATTTTGAATTAGCTCGCCTAAATGCACACAATCTTCAAAAGATCCTTCATCTTGAAGACCTACGAATGATAGAACATGACCAGGCTTAGTTCGTGTGAAATCTGTTGTTATCACGGAATTTTGCTGTCTAATTTCCTTTGTTTCACCATATAATTTTCTAAATTCAGGAAGAATTTCATTTTTGTCATAATCGAGTGGCAACTTTTCTTTACCTGCCGCTATCTGTTCATAACGTGCATCCCAATCGTAAGCACCATTCAGTGTAATCACAATATCTGATATTCCCCTTTTATAGGCCATTGCCGCCGTCGAGCCCCCAAAGCTTAATCCATAAATAATAGGGATCTTACCAAGGCCATATTCTTTTGCCCATGCCACCACAGCATTAATATCATAAACAACGGCACCGTATTGACCATACAAAGCTTCTTCAAACTTGCTGCCAAATTCAGATGACCCTGTGAAATTAAATGTTAAATACGGATATCCGCGACTTGTAAAAAATTGTTGCATATCTAAAAAAGAATCATATACACGGCCTTGCGGACCACCATGCACATCTATTATAAAATATCCTTCTGGATCTGCCCTCATTTTAGGAACTGTATAATAAATAGGGAGCATAGTAGCACTTAATGGTGACAATACAGAGGCAGTTTGAATTGGCGCACAACGATCAAAACAAGGCAAATCTTGCTTTATATATTGCATCATATACCCAACAACTTTTGGTTCTAAAAAACGAATCTGCGCCTGTAATTTTCTCCATTCTGCACCGTTTTCATATCCTAAGAAATGAGCAGGCTGTTGAGCTAATCTTGCATTTATCGATCGCCCGATCTGTGAATGAGAATTCAATTTCAACCAAAAATTTAAATCAAACTCTTTAAAAAAATGTGTTTCATTTAAAACGTCTTTAATAAATTCAGCTTCTTCGGGGATAACATTGAACTTTAGTGCAAGGTGCCATTCAGAGTGCTCAAAATGCGTTTGATAGGCTATGCAGTTTGCAAATCGTTTAATACAATACACATTTGATTTTAAAGCATCCATTTCTGCTTGATTAAGAATTGGTTGCGCAATCGGGTGCGGAACTTTTAAATCAACAAGATATGGCACGATAAATCGATCACTGTTTGTTTTTTGTGCCTTAGCACGATAGGTCAAAATGTGATCTCTTGAAATTGATTCTTCTAGATCATAAATGTAATCCGTCCAACCCAAAGCATACTCATAAACAAATAATTCATCAGCAATCGTTATTGGCAGAGTCATTTCAGCGGGCTGATTTAGTGCATAAACACGATGTGCATATATTTTACGAGTCGCTGCATATGTGTCTGTCGCATTATCGGACACCTTTATGCGCTTTGATGCATTGAAAAAGTGATAATCACCTTGCTCATCTACATCAAAATAAAATTTAACATCACCAACCCACGAACAAATAGGGTTCTCATCTGAAAATCTATTGGTTATCAAGTCATAAAATCTATATTGATTTTCGTGTGCATCCTCATTCACACAGACTTTTACCAAAATTTTAGTAGGATGCGTAAAATCACACGTACGTTCAATACAAAGATCTTCAACTGCAACTAATGAACCCTTAGAAACATCCCATATATGTTCTTTATGTTTAACAATTGAAGGAGATATTCCCAGTGGACAATTATCACATCTTTCAAAATAGAAAATGATAAATGCATTTGCTGAATCACCAATAATATTCACAGCAGATAAACCCATATCCTCTGTTACAGGCAATTCAATTGGTTCACCTATTGCATTAATCACCGAATTTTCACCCAAATGATTTAAACGCAAAGACCTTTTATCAGGCATATAAGTAACAAAAAGTGACTTTGAAAAATTATAATATGCGATACCGGGCATATTTTTTCTCACAAGATCTTCTGCGCGTATTGGATCCGCACTCGCAAAACAAATCTGAGGCATGAGAATAATTGCAAGTGCAATGAATAGATGTATAATTATCATGTAAAAATATTCTATATTATTTATGTAATTTTTTTATCACATCTAAAATTACACTACAATACAAAATATTTTAAGCTGACCATCTCCGTTCATGATCAATCAACCATTTTTTACGCGCAATACCGCCGCCATATCCCCCTAGCCCACCATCTGTATTAATAATTCGATGACACGGAACCACAATCGCTATTTGATTGGCGCCATTCGCAGTGCCAACAGCACGATGCGCAGATGGTTTTCCAATAGCAATTGCTTGCGTAGCATAACTTCGTGTCTCGACATACGGAATACGGATTAATTCTTCCCATACATATTTTTGAAATGGACTACCCAGCAAATGCAACGGCGTTTTGAATGTTTTTAGACTCCCTTCAAAATATGATTTAAGCTCAGCTTCAATAGAAAGAATCGCTCCTGTACTGCCAGGTACAATCGCCGATTTTGTTCGGATTCTAACCCGCTCCACTTCTCGCTCCAGCCCACGCCTATCCACAAATTCAAGAAGAAATAAACCATCATCATCAGCAATTGCAATCATCGCACCCAATGGGGTATCCAACCAAGATGCTTTCAAAACGGTATACTGCTGATCAAAACGCGTTGGTGCAGCACCCATGATTTTTGAAAAAGCATCCCTAAAACCACTACTGGATTCATAACCAGCATTCAATTGCGCATCAATTACGGCTTCACCACTTCGAATTTGCTTCATAGCAATCCCCATGCGCCGCGCCCGTGCGTAGGCAACAAATGTCATCCCAAATCGTTTTTTAAACTGACGCCTAGCCGTTGATGCATCTACTGATAATGCAGCAAAATCGCTGTCTTTCCATCTTTTTTCTGGATCAGCCTCAATTGCATCAACCAGCGTACGTACTAAATCTGACACATGATTAGGATGTGAGAGAGGTCTACAACGTAAACATGGCCTAAAAGACGCAAGCAAAGCATCTTGTGCTGATAGATAAAATTCACAATTTTCAAATTTAGGTTTTCGTGCGCCGCACGTTGGACGACAAAATACACCCGTCGTTTTAACACCCACATAGAATACGCCTTCATACTCAGTCTTTTTCTCCATGAGAGCCTGATAAAACTCATATTTTATTTCTTCAGTTAGCATCCCAATTACTCCGACCTAGAACAACACTCAAATTCACTATAATGCTTTTTCAAATCTGTGCACCCGAAATTCAGGCATTGATTTTTTATTTCAAAATGATTCATCTCAAGTTAAAGAACAAGTACACATTGAAAAACATCACCATTCCATGGTAATGTGACTCGATGATTTAACACATCTTAGAATTTAAGGATACTTACCATGATCGTTATTGCCGCGCTCTACCAGTTTACTGACCTACCTGATGTCACTGAAGTTCACGCAAAATTGAAAAATTTATGCACTGATTTAAAGATGAAGGGTGTGTTACTGCTTGCCCCTGAAGGTATCAACGGTACAGTAGCTGGAACACGCGAAGCAATAGATACGTTTCTAGCTACGCTTAAAAGTGATCAACGATTCGCTGGCATTGCACACAAAGAATCTTATGCCGATGAAATGCCGTTCTATCGTTTAAAAGTACGTTTGAAAAAGGAAATCGTAACATTACGTATGCCTGAAGCTAACCCAAGTAAAATGGTTGGCACATACGTTGAGCCTAAGGATTGGAATGCCCTTATATCTGACCCTGATGTTATTCTCGTTGACACACGTAATGACTACGAAGTTAAAATTGGCGCATTTAAAAACACAATCAATCCTGAAATAGATGTTTTTGTTGATTTCCCTAACTACGTTCGTGAAAATCTAAGTGAATTCAAACATAAAAAAATCGTAACGTTCTGCACAGGCGGAATACGCTGCGAAAAAGCAACTGCATTCATGAAATTAGAAGGCTTCGAAGAAGTCTATCACTTAAAAGGTGGCATTCTTAAATATCTTGAAGAGATTCCCCAAGAAGAAAGCTTATGGGAAGGTGAGTGTTTCGTTTTTGATCAACGCGTCAGTGTTGGTCATGGACTGACACAAGGTGATTACAAACCCTGTTATGGTTGTCGCATGCCATTATCACCCGAAGAGCGTCTATCGCCGCATTACATAGAAGGTATTCAATGTCATCACTGTCACGATAAGCTGTCAGAAAAATCAATACGCGGAAATTATGAACGTCAACGTCAAATTCTATTGGCACACAAACAACAAAAACAGCATATTGGCGCAACAAGAGGCTCTCCTCAATAACATTAAAAAACATACATTTACAAAAAAAGGCGCATCTTAAAAAATGCGCCTTTAATTTAGTATTAAACGTTGTTGTTATTTTGCAGC
>CAIOTO010000128.1 GCA_903861255.1 uncultured Alphaproteobacteria bacterium
ACATTTGCCTCTTAAAGAACTGATTCAGTTGGCAATACCGATGCTTGAAAAAATGCATATTAGGCTTTTAACAACGGAAGAACGTAGAGAAGGTCTAGCAACAATTGAAGAATATTTAATAAAAAATAAGCAAAAAGAAGATGTCAATGAAGCATTAATGCTGGGTGTGCTTGATAATAAATCTGATCTTAAAGTGCGTGTTCGGTTGTATATGGAACTTAAAAAAGTTCTGACGAAAGAACAAAGGGAAAAAGCAATAACGTCTCTTTTCAAAGCACATAAAAATCCTGATATTCCGCGCAAACAGCGTGAACAGTTTTTCAAAATATTTGAAGCAGATATTCCCAAGAGTCTATTTTTAGAACCTGATAACGAACCTGTGAGAAAACCTGTAAAAAGGCCTGCAGAATGAATTCAGGTAAACGTAATGGAATTTTGGTTGCATGTTGATTCGTACTTCGCATATCAATCTCGTTGGTATTATTCATTTTCAAAATGGGGAAATTAATCTTTTATCAGCTGATTTTATTCATGAACTTAATTGTGCGCTAACTGAGATGGAACTGGACGATGCAGTGCATGTGATTGTGCTAGCGTCTGATAAAAAGGCCTTTTGTGCAGGCGCTAATTTAAAAGAATTATTGCGTGTTGCAGAGACCAAGAAGACAAGTAAAACACATAATTCATATGACCCTATTGAGGATTGGCAACGATTATCTTTTGTGGAAAAGCCAGTCATTGCATGCGTTGACGGTGCTTGCCTTGGTGGTGGGTTAGAAATGGCCTTGATGTGCGATTTCATTGTGGCATCAGAGCAGGCTATTTTTGGTTTTCCTGAAATAAAACTAGGTTTATTGCCAGGTGGTGGCGGCACTCAGCGTATTTTAGAGCGCGTAAGTATGAGCCGTGCACGTGAGCTTATAATGATTGGTAACTCGATCACGGCTAAAACAGCACATGAATGGGGTTTGGTTAATGCTGTTTTTGATTCGGATGAATGCTTTGATGGTGCGCTTGAATTTGCATCCAAACTTGCCATACATTCATTGAATTCAATTAAAGCAATCAAGAAATTACTGGCGATGGCCAATGGCGAGCGTATTAAACAAGGTCTAGCGATTGAACGTGCTGCTTTTTACGAGCGTTTGGAAAGTCCTGATGCGGCCGCGAAAATACATTCTTTTTTCGATCGAAAGAAGTAGCGTGGTTACTTTGTATTCCAAGCCGCATTTTGTAGCGTAGCAATGAAATCTTTATGCAGATCTTCTTCTTCTTTAGAAACGGTAAATGCTCTCTTTGGAAAATTAACAACGGATTGATGTGCCTCGGCTGTTTCTATGGCACTTTCCAGCTCAAATGCAAGTGTGCGCTGCCTCCCTCCGAGCAATTCAATATATACATGGTAAAGTAATTCCGCATCGGGTAGTGCGCCATGCTTATCGCGCTTTGATAAATCAATGTTAAATCGTTTGCACAAAGCATCAAGACTAGCTGGTGATCCTGGAAATTTTTTGCGTGCCATAACCAGTGTGTCAGTTGCGCGCGTTTTATGTAAAATGGGTTTTTTAGCCCACTCAAGTTCGGCATTTAAAAATGACATATCGAACGGCGCATTGTGAATCACCAACATATCATCGCCAATGAAGTCGAGAAATTTATCAACGATTTGCCCGAAGAATGGAAATGGTTTTAAAAATGCTTCGGTCAGGCCTGTTATCTCTGTTGATTTTGCCGGAATATCTCGTTGTGGATTTATGTATTGATGAAATGTATTGCCTGTCGGCTTTTTATGCACAAGCTCAATACAGCCAATTTCGACAATTCGATGGCCTTGTGCGGGTGATAGCCCAGTGGTTTCTGTATCGAGTAATATTTCACGCATGTATGTATCCTATACATTAGAAATTTCTTTTGCTAGTTGAAAAAGATCTGGTAGGTGTAATAGTTATTGGAGCTTAGCTTGAGTTGTATCACCAAATAAGCGGTTAAATGTTAAAATTAAACCTTCTTTTGTAATTGGTTTTTGTAGATATTCATCGAAAATGGTTTTGTCTTGTTCTAATTCGTCTCCACTTAAGGATACGATAGGTATTATTTTATAAGGTTCATATTTCCGAATTTCTTGTGCAGTCGTTTTTCCGTCCATTCCGGTGCCCATGTAATTATCCATAAAAATGATATCAAATAAACTCTTAATGTTACTTGCTAACTCCAAAGCTTCTGTTCCATTTTTTGCAAGTTTGACATCTTGAAAGCCTAAAGTTTTCGAGACACTTAACTAAAGGTTGATAATGTGCTATTCTGAAAAGGAAACTTTTCAGGAGACAAGCTATGTCAGTAAATTGCAAAAAATGCTCAAGCACAGATCGTGTGAAAAATGGATTTAT
>CAIOTO010000129.1 GCA_903861255.1 uncultured Alphaproteobacteria bacterium
GCATTAAGTTTATTTCTCCTACGTTTTCGCCATATATTGTGCCATTATCTGTTTTTATTATTATTTTATTATTTATGATTCAAAAAAATGGCAGTGGAATTCTCGGCCGTTATTTTGGTGTCATCATGATTGTTTGGTTTAGTGTTATTGGATTGATGGGATTTGTGAAAATTGTTCATAATGTAGCAATCTTAAAAGCGTTGAACCCTTACTATGCTTTGCATTTCTTGGTAACGAAAGGTCATATAGGATTCTTGGCGGTTGGTGGTGTTATTTTAGCTGTCACAGGCGCTGAAGCTTTATATGCAGATATGGGGCATTTTGGACGTCGTTCTACTGAGCTATGTTGGACATTCTTTGTATTTCCCTCGTTAATTTTAAATTATTTAGGACAAGGCGCACTTTTATTGAGCCATCCAGAAACTATTTCAAATCCATTTTATTTAATGGTGCCAGGAACCATGTTATATCCGCTCGTGATATTATCAACAATGGCGACAATTATTGCCTCACAAGCTGTTATATCAGGAATCTTCTCGCTTGGTTGGCAGGCGATTATGTTAAATTATTTGCCGCGTATGAAAGTCATTCATACGTCAGAAAAACAATTTGGACAGGTTTATGTTCCTGTTGTTAATGGTATTTTATTCGTACTTACCGTAGGAACTATTTTGATTTTTAAAACATCTGATAATTTGGCATCTGCCTATGGTCTTAGTGTTTCTAGTATCATGTTGATTACAACATTTTTAATTCTTATTCATGCAATCTATGAATTGAAATGGAATATCTTAAAATTAGCTCTTGTTTTTGTTCCATTATTTCTTTTAGATACCACCTTTTTCCTTTGTAGTATTGCAAAGTTATTCGATGGTGCTTGGTGTACTGTTCTTGTGACTGGTATTGTTTTTTATTTTATTTATACTTGGATCAAGGGGAACCAAGGTTTGGCTCCACAACGAAATAATATACAGACAGATGTTCATACGTACTTAGTCAAGCACCTTAACGATAAGGAAATGCGAATTCCAGGTGTAGCTATATTTTTGAGCCGTATGCCAGGCACTATTCCAAAGTCACTCTCTGTGCATTTGCAGCATAATAAACTTTTACACGAAAAGGTTTTCTTGATTTCAATTTTAACAAAGCCTGTGCCACATATTGCTGCCTCAAAACGCTTTGCTGTAAAAGAGCTTTTTCCAAATGTCTTTCAAATCACAGCAAATTTTGGTTTTAAAGAAGTTCCTGATATTCACAAAATTATGCGGTGGGTGGGTGAGCAAGGACTAGTCGAACACGATGCGAAGATATGTTATTTTATGAGTCGTAGTATTCTTGTCCTGGGAAAGCATCCCTCTTTAAAAGCACTGCAGGCACGTCTATTTCGCTTGTTATGCAACACATCACAAAATGCAACAGAGTTTTATCGCATACCTCATTCGAAAGTGATTGAGTTGGGATTGCATTATAAGATTTAGTCTTTCTGCTATTTAAACAAGCCATTAATCCATGCAAGGAAGGTTGTGCAAGCACCGCGGCTTTTTTTCTTAGCTTCTTCTGGTGCAGTTGTGCCTAAGGCATCTTGAATAACTTTGTCCTTCGCAGGATCAATCCACCAAGCAGATGTATATGGCATTGGATAGTACGCTGGATGCGTCTGTGGTTTTCCAAAACGATTCCAGAATGCGCATGCAATTTCACTTCTGTAATAATGTGGAATCATAATGTAGGACCCCATTAATACGCGATCAAGCGCTTTAGTGGCTGTAGTAAGTGCTTCAAAATTGGCAGCGCCAGCAATTTTTTCACATAAATCATCCACGACTGGATCTTTAAGACCTGTGTAATTCATTCCGCCTTTAGGGTCAGCAGCCTTTGTCCCCCAATAGGCACGTTGTTCGTTTCCAGGTGTGATTGATTGCCCTATAATCATTCCCATCATATCGTAATCATATGCTTCCACACGTTCCATATAGCTACCAACATCAAGGGTGCGCACTTTCATTTCAATACCTATATCGGCTAAGCAGCGCCTAAAATGGAGCGCTATTTTTTCTGCTGAAGGATCGGCACCTAAAAATTCGAATTTGAATGGCTTTTTTGTTTTTGCATTGATAAGTTTTCCATCAATTAAATGCCAGCCTGCTTCTGCGAGTAATGCTAATGACTGTTTTCGAATGTTTCGTGTTTCTGCAGCATCTTTGTGGTTTGTCAACGTGATGGGGGTTGTGAAAATTTCTGTACGTAGCTTGTCTTTAAATGGTGCTAGCAAGGCAAGTTCATCGCCCGTAGGTACACCTGTTTGCACAAAAGGTGAATTGGGGAAGAAACTTTCGCTGCGTTTATACTGGCCATAAAATACATGTTTATTGAGCCATGCGAAGTCATATAGATCAGAGATTGCTTTACGAACGCGCCAATCAGAAAAAATGGGTCTGCGGAGATTAAAAGCAAAGCCTTGCGTTGGTTGTGGATTTTTATGTGTGGTTAATTCTTTCTTTACGAGGCCATTTTTAAACGCATCAAAATTGTATCCTGTTACCCATTGCTTTGCGCTGTTTTCATAACGAAAATCCGCCTTTCCTGCTTTGAATGCCTCGAACATAGAAGTTGAATCGCGATAATAGTCAACAATAATGCGGTTAAAGTTATGTTGTCCTTTTTGTGAAGGAAGTTCTTCTCCCCACCAGTTTTTGACACGTTCAAATACAATACGTCTGCCAAAATCAGTTTTTGCAACACGATAAGGACCGCTTGATGGCGCTGGTGTAACGAGTGTTTTTGAAAAGTCACGAACAGAGAAAAATTTTTTAGATAAGATGGCTAGTTGCCCTAAGATTGAAGGGAGTTCTAGGCTTTTGGTGTCAGACAAGTGAAATTTAACAGCATGATCTGATATTTTCTCAACGCGGCTTACATCCTTGTAGTAGCTACGATACATTGGGTGCCCTTTGTCACGGAGTATTTCAAAGGAATAGATTACATCATCTACGGTAATTGGTTCGCCGTTATCAAAGTGTGCTTTTGGGTTAAGGTTAAATATTACAAATGATCGGTCGGGCGCTATTTCAACGGAAGATGCGACGTAGCCGTAATGTGAAGCAACTTCGTCGTGGGCAGGTGAGAGAAGGGTGGCAAATGTCATTCCTATTGAGCTGCATGGCGTGCCAATAACAATAAATGGATTTAAACTATCAAAGGTGCCTAAGGCAGCCGTTGTGAAATCACCGCCTTTTGGTGCATTTTTGTTTACATAGTCAAAATTGGTAAAGTCAGCAGGATACTTAAGATTGCTAAAAGTTGATACGCCATGTTTCGCTGCCGCGTATGTCGGTGACGTGGATGCGATGAGCGCTATTGTTAATAATGCAAGAAGTGATTTCATAGTTTATTTCCTGTTGTTTGTGTCTCTCCTTTATGCTCCTTTGTCATCCCCGTGCAGGCGGGGAACCAGAGTATTTAGGAGAGCGGCAGCGAATATTGCCAGATATTCAATCGCATTTCTGGATTCCCACCTACACGGGAATGACACCGATCGCATTCCTTATGGCTGAATTATTTTCATTTCCCATATGTGCTTTTCATTGTCAAATGTATATAGCTCAGGCAAACCATCGGTTGCGCAATAGGGAACATAGCGAATCTGGTCATTTTGTAAAAAGTAAGGTTCGTTATTGTAGCCAAATTCAGTGCCAAAGTTGCGAATTTGAATGTAGAAATCTTTTTTCTTCATTAGCTTAGGTAAGAGTTTGATAAAATCATCAAGAGTCTGGATAGTGGTTCCATCAATATTTGTAATGGCAACAAGACTGGATGTTCCACTGCCTCCACTGCGTTGAATGGCTGGAATTTGATCATAAAAACCCCCGCCTGGTTTACGATTTGTTACAAAAACACCGCGTGGTGCATTTGTTCTGCGAACGATTGCGTCATCTAGTTCATAAAATACAGCTTTGCCAAAATGAAGCATGCGTTTTAACGTATAGGTATTTAGATCGTAAAGATCAACATCAATTTTTTTGGACTCGCCATGGCGTATAATATCAAATGTTATTTTTTTTGAACCCTTCTCGCCTTCTTCATTTGTGATTTTATCCAAATCATACAGAGAAGGGCTAACGTCTTGCCCATTAATTTTAATAAGAGTATCACCAGCCAGTAAGTGTTTTTCTGCTGGGGATCCCTTTAGAGTTGTGCGAACGGTAAGCACACGATTAAATGCCAATGGGAATTTTTGTTTTATTTCGTCTGCCTTATCTTTTGAAAAGCTATCATAACGAACGAGATCACTTAATGTTGTAAAGCCAAAAATTGCTCCTGTTCCATATCGTGGCGGTGTTTTGTTTTTTGAAATATAGTCAAGGGCATCAAGCGCATAGTCAATCGGGATGGCAAATGCGCTGGTTAAGCCGTTTGAAGCATATAGGAATCCAATCACTTTCCCTTCGGCATTAAAGACGGGCGATCCGCTTGCGCCGCCTTGTGCATTCAAGCTAATTCGAAATACTTGTCCTGGCAGCACGTCTGACGTTTCAAAGGCGCTTGCCACCGTGCCTGTTTGCGATGAGAAATGGTTGTTTTCGTTTTTGCCAATGATGAGGACGGGGGCACCAAGGTGCACAGAGTTTCGTTTGGTTGGCATTGAATTCGGAATATTTTTAAGCGACTTTGGATCTGTTTTTAAAATGGCAAAATCATGCCATGGGTCAACGTAAAATAGTTGCGCTTTGATTACTGTGCCATCATGTAGTGTTATATCGTAGTGATCGATTACTCCATCGGGTTTTGCAACATGAGAATTAGTTAAAATGTATCCTTGCTCTTTGTCGAGAATAGCTCCTGTGCCATACGAAGTGCCTTCTTCGGAGTAGCCAGCAAGTGTTGTACGAATTTCAATGCTCACGATATATGGTTGGGAGCTAATGTAGAGGTTGTCAGCTGAGTTTGTGGAATTTGCTAATGGTCTTTTTGACGGAACAGATGTTGTTTTTTCTGTGCTTCCTAAATTTGATGTCAGAGATACTGAAGCAGACAGTGTGCCAGTTACATACGTGAATATGGAAATAAGTGTGAAAAGAATACTAATTGTGGAGCTATGAGAACGCATTATATAAAAAAATCCCGAGACTTGATTGAAGTCTCAGGATACGGAAAAAAAACAAAAAATAAAAGAGATAAAAGTCTTACTTTATTTTTGCTTCACGAAACACTACATGCTTGCGCACAACAGGATCGTACTTGCGAAATTCTAATTTCTCAGGCTTCTTACGTGGATTTTTACGTGCTACGTAAAAAAAGCCAGTATCTGCGCTGCTTAATAATTTAATTGTGATGGTTGCTGATTTCTTGGCCATAATGCTTCTCTAGTTACTAAATTCTTTTGAATTGTACGTGAAAGAATGAAAAATTTCAATCAAAAAATTGGAGCGGGCGAAGGGATTCGAACCCTCGACCCCAACCTTGGCAAGGTTGTGCTCTACCCCTGAGCTACGCCCGCACTCCTAATGTTTTGTATCATAACGTGCTGGTGTTTTTTTGCAAGTACTTTTTTAGAATGAGGAGATTTTTTTTAAATTTAAGATGCGTTCTGCTTGGTTGCAGCGTCACTTCTGGTAAAGTGCGGTTGGAATCTTTATTGCATTGCACTGTTTTCTCTTTGTGGCCGCTTAATGTAATCGCGCATAATCATGCCGGCGAATAACCAAAAATAACGCTGATAAAAAAGTTCATTAGCGAGGGAGGCGATGGCAAAGGAGAACATAGGTAATATAAGTGCTTTGATGTAGGTGTCTTGTGATGTACGTAGTGCAATTGTGAGTTTGTATACAAACCACATGAAAGCTGCAAAACCGATAATTCCCATTTCCATAAGAAACCATAATGCTGTATTGTGTATGGTGTATTGTTCTTGCCCGTGGTGCAGCGTCATGGCGCCGCCAAGGCCTATACCTGTGATGGGATGTTCGAGGAAGGTCGGTGTTAGTGTGAGCAAGGTATGCATACGCTCTTGTAATGTGTACATAAAATTGTGATTAAAAGAATAATTGATATGATCAAAATAAGAATATAAAGTGCTAAAATCATTAAATAAGGCTGGGTGTTGTTTGAATAAAATAATTGCGCATAAAAAAATAAAAATAAAAATAATTTTTCTAATAAAATACTTTGTAGAATTGTCATTCTTGAACATAAATAAAATATAAATCAAAATGAAACTTATCCATGCTGCTCTTGACGTTGTTCCGAGTAAATTTATAATAATTAAAAGCATGCCAATTCTTTTGTATTCTTTTTTATAAGGCAGTGTGTCGTTTAATAAGATTGGAATTAATAGAATAAAGCAAAAGAAAATGCCATATGCATTTGGATTCCCCATAAACCCTTGAATACGAGTTATTTGCCCAGGTATAAAAATATCATGTGCATGCGGAAATGCAGCGCCGATTAGCATATTGCGCCCATAAACCATGCTGTAACTATAAGAGTGTGGATGATACCTTGTCGTTTTTCATGAACTAAAAACCCTGCAAGAAAATACCCAAGGCAAATACACCACCCTATGATTTTTTTTATTCCCCAAAAATTAGTAGTACCAAAGTTTAACCAATGAACTGCAATTCCTGTCAAAAATAGACCTGTAAAAATAAGAAGAATATGTTTTGTTTCTGGCAGTTTAAAAACGTCCTTAAGAACGTTTTTGTTGAATGCAGCAATCAATACCATGGGTAGCAAGAAATCTGATGCTTGAACACGAATATTAAATCCGTATGCATTTGAACTAAAAGAAATAAAATTTCCTGTAATAAACAGGAGAATAATTGTTCCCGTAAAGGAAAAAAGGCGAAATTGTGATTTTATTTTATCAATTTGATTTAAGTGTATTTCTCGTAATTGCATTATTAGAGATCTTTTTTGAATTTCAATCATTGTTTGATATTTCTAATAGCCAATTATAAATTATATTGCACACTGAAAATGTTACAGGAAAAAATGATTTTATTCAACTGTACTATGTGAACGTTTAATGTAATCACATATAATTATGCCGGCGAACAACCAAAAGTAACGTTGATAAAAAAGCTCATTGGCGAGAGATGCTATAGCAAATGATGACATTGGGAAACTAAGCGCCTTAATATAGGTGTCTTGTGATGTGCGCAATGCTTTTGTGAGTTTGTATACAAACCACATGAAGGCTACGAAGCCAATGATTCCCATTTCGATAAGAAACCATAATGCTGTGCTGTGTATGGTGTATTGTTCTTGTCCGTGATTTAGAGTCATGGAGCCGCCAAGTCCTATGCCCATGATGGGGTGTTTGAAAAAGGTAGGTGTTAGCATAAAAAGTGTTTTTAAGCGTTCTGCTAAGCTATATGTTAAACAATTAGCCATTGCAATTTTAAGATAAGCAAAATAATGGTAAAGCTTATAAAAATGAGATTCTATGGATTTTGTTTGTACAACAAGGTGCATTGTTGAGAAAAAAAGTGTAAAGAATATGGTTGATCCCACTAAAAATTGTTTAATTATACCCATTCTTATTGCATACACGAGGTAGGCAGCGAAAAATGAACCCCAGGCAGTCCTGGATGAGCTGCCCAGTAAATTTAACGCTAAAATAAGCATGCCTGCTCGTTTTATACTTTTTTTATAGTATAGAGTTTTGTTTAAAATAATTTGTAGTGCTAGAGCTGTTGCGTACAAAATACCATATGCATTTGGATTTCCCATTAAACCTTGAAGGCGGGTTACAGCATTATTGTACGAAAAATAAGGACGTGTTTCATTAAATAAACACCCAATCAAACAAATTGTCCCGATGATCCATGATGCAATAATAAAAGCATGCAGAATATTTTCTCGTTTTTCATATAGTGAGATTCCTACAACGAAATAGACAATGCAAATAAACCAGCCTATGATTTTTTTAATTCCCCAAAAATTAATATCGCCAAAATGTAGCCAATGACAAATCACGCCAACAACAAAGACGTTTGTGAAGACAAGAATAATTGTCCAAACGTTATATGATTTTATGGTGTTTATAAAAGAAGATTGATTGAATGCTGTAAAGCCTAGAATTGGTATTATAAAATCAGACGCTTGAATACGAATGCCAAAACCAAAAGCGTTTAGATTAAAGGAAATTAGTAGACCAAACATGCATAGGAAAATAGCAGCGTTACCCATATAGATTCTCTTTTTTTAGAATGTAACGGCGTACAATTTGTGAAACATGCGCGGATAAACAAAGGCCTGCTGTTATGCTATATAAAACTGAAATATTGAGTAAGTGAGATACGAAAAAGCCAATAATGAACGCAAAAAAACCAATGATACTTGCGATTGTATCTTCTGTTATCTTGCCATTACTAATTAGTAATTCATGTTGAGGGCCCCATAAGAGTTCAAGAAAGCGAACGAGCAAAATGATAAAAAGTGGTATGCGTAGAGTGTCTGTGAACGTGCCTAAAACCAATGGTAATAAAGGATTTAGTAAAATCATAATAATGACGCTCACCAGAGTTAACGCGAGAAGAAACATGTGATTTTGTTTGATGAGAGAAACTGTTTTTTTGTTTTTTGGGTTAAACAATTGCCATGGCATGCTAAGGCATAAATAATGTTGCAAAATCATAAAACCATTTGCCACTTGCGTGCCAAGACGGAATTTTCCGACAAGATCAATAGGCAGGTAGTGTCCGAGTAGTAATGCATCAATAGCTCCGTTTAAACGTGAGATAAAATTGTTGATGATTAGGCCAGCTGTATAAAATAAAATATTTTTTTGCTGTATCAAATTTGATTTTCTTAGGTAAATGCTTTTATATTTATATAAATAAAATAAAATAACTAAAAAAAACAGAATGTTGACAGCAATTGTGATCGCAAAATAATGATTAACACTAAGTGGTTTTATAATAAAAAGAAGCGCCGTTAAAAGGGCCGGAAAAATAATGTCACGTATAATAAAGAATTTCATAACTCTGTTTGAGGATCTTATTATGGCTAGTCCTGTTTCGTTGAGCCCGAGCACCGCTGCTGTGAAAAGTGCGAGTGAATAGTCCTGGTTTATAAAAATTAGAACAATTGCTGTAAGCATTACTGTAGATCCAATTTTGCTGCTTAATTGCAAGTAATCTCTTGAAAGTAGAGATGATTCACTATTGGCTGCATTTGATCTGCGTGTAAATTGATTGAGCCACATATCACCACCGCAACTCACAACGGCTGCGACAACGTTTGCTAAAATAAGGAATAGGCTGAGCCGGCCGAATTCTTTTGGGTCCATAAATGTATTAGCAATTAATAAATTAACGAGCAGGGATGATTTTGAATAGAGTGCGCCTAAGAAGCCAACCAATGAGCCATCTTTTAAAAATGAAATAATACGCTGTTTTAGATAAACTTGCTTTTGTGAATTATTCATGTTTTTGTTGCCACTAGAAAAAAACCTGATACGATAAGATCTTCGGCTGAAATATTTTTGAATGCAGAGGTGTATGATTTACTGTAACGGTTAAAATGCTGTATTGCTTTTTCTTTTAAATTTGAGGGGATTTCTTCAAATTTATATTCATTCTCAAGGGTGCCTATTCCATATAGGCCTGTAATAAAGAATTCATGTGTGCAGCCAATTTCCTTCATTGCTTGTTTGTATTTGTGGATAAGTACGCGATTAGGAAAGCCGGATCCCTTTGTCATAAGTTGATATATCCAGCTAGGTATGGTTAAAAATGCACTATCATGGTGGTATGGTGTA
>CAIOTO010000130.1 GCA_903861255.1 uncultured Alphaproteobacteria bacterium
ATCGACAAAGCAGTAGGTATTAATGATAAGATCTTCTAGGGTCATAGGGCTCGTTAGATTGTTAAAGTTTTAGACGACTTTATCTAAACAGAACCCTGTGATTCTTTCAAATTATTTGTGCAAAAACTTGCACACTGCGTATTTTATGTATAAAATAAAGCCATCATTAAGGGATTTTCTAACAATGCTACGCATAATTGAATTTTTATTTTTTTCCGCACTTGCTTGCACATTGGGCAGTTTGATTTTTGGCCTTACCGTTTATTTTAAAGGCGGCGCCCTTAATGCAAAATTTGGCAATGCGGCAATGCGCTGGCGAGTTACATTTCAGATGATAACACTGTTGTTGTTTGTGTTGGTATTGTGGATGCGGGGGCATTAGAGACAGTTTTATGCCTCTAATGATTTATTATTTCCGTTTGCAGCTTTTCTTGTTACGAGAAGCATTCGATGATGGCCCACTATATTTGCGTTCTTCATCTATTAAATAAGCACGTAACATTTCTATTTCTGGATCTGTACAATTCCCACGTGTAGAGGTTAAATGCTGATTGGACATCAGATCTTGAGGGTATACGCCTGCCTTATTCGGCAATAATTTTGCGCCATATTCAATAAACTGAAGGGCAAGATTCATATTTAGAGCCTCACAAATAAGATGAAGAACTGTATTGCCGTGCTCGTCTGCTGCGTTAATGTATGCTCCTCCAGAGATTGATTGCTTCACGCTTTCGGGCATTATATGTGATTTTTCTACATCATCCTTGGTAATGCTTATAAATTTATCCTGCCTAGCTTTGATTTCTGCTCTGCGATGCGCAAGATCCCTTGCTATTTCTGGGGTTAAAACCTGCATTCGCCAATCTTGTGTTGCTGGCAGCTTAGTGCCTCGTTGCCTTTCATTGCCTATATCTGCTGCAAAAGCAGTGCTTACAAAAACAATAGAGGCCAATATAATCGCAAAATATTTAAAACTATTCATAATTCTTTCTTTCATTGAGACGGATTCAATATTACGTTCAAGAATTTTATAACAGATATCTTTGAAAAGTAAAATTATAATTTACGTATTGGTCTTAAAACGCACAAAAAAAGTCTATTGAAAAGAAAATTTGAACCATATATCATGCTTTTAAATTTTAATTATAAAAAGGGACTTTATTATGACACATCAATACCGTTGCTTGCGTTTGTGGCTAGCATCATTGTTTTTGTTAGCAGGTATGCATACAAATGGCTTTTCAATGAATGATGGTGATAGCACATCTGCAGAAGAACGTTCACAAAGCATTTTAAGAGGATTACAAGCACGAGATCCATCTACAATAACCGGAATCATTAATCCAGAAACAGGTCGAGCTTTTATATTTAGACAAGCTGAACAAAGACATAAACTACAACCCTTAGGCTTTTTTTGCACAGAGTCAATTACACCGGCTATTTTGGCTTATAGTAGTGATCACTCAAGTGTTAATTCTGCTCTTTCTTGTTTATCAAGCACAATAGCCGTTCTTGCTAATGAGAATGATTCATTAATTCAAAAAGCGTTAGGAAACACACGATCTTGGACGTGGAATACCTATAATGGTCTGCTTCTCGGCGGCGTGACTTGTAGTTTATTTTATGCGTTGCTTGACTACGAACTTGCACGGAATATAAACATTGCAATAATGACCACACATGCTGTCGTCAAAACTGGTTTGTATGCATATGATTGGTGGAATTCAGAAAGCTACGAGGATTGATTTAGCTTTCGGACAGAAATCCTAATGAAATTAAAAAAGTGAAGGTCAGCATAGAGATATGCATAAATAGGTTGCGCGTATATTTAAATTAGTTTATTTAGTAAGTAATCATGCGTAACGATTTAGGAATTTATTTCATGAATTATTATTTAAAATTTTACTTAACAGTAATGGTGTTGACTAGTTTTTTTGTGTCCACTGTTTTTGCAAACGGAATAGACGATATTGAAGAGAAGCACGAAAAGCGTCGCCAACTTGCAAATAATGCTACGTATAAAAATGGAATGCCTCAAAATGTTAAAGCGATTAATCAGCTTTCAGGTAGCATTGAATCCATTTTAGTTCAAAAACCAAGCGACAGACGCGCCGAAAAGTATGAAGTACAATCAGTTCTTGCTGCTGTCAGTGCAGAACGTTTAATTGCACAACACCAAGACTTTGCAAATAGAAAAAATCTCCTCAATCCATACACAGCATTGGTAAGCGAGCACAAAGAACAACTTTATAGGGATCATTACCGCGTTTTAGAATTGATGTATGATTATGCGGGTGAGCGCATTCTTGATAAGATTCATAAGCGAGATGGCCGCATAAGCTCAATAAGTACTGAGCTAGCCAGACTAACTGTTTTAAATGAACATGATATTTTGTCATGTGTCGAATCTGCGTTTATTGAACATTGGCTGATGTTTGATTTGTATGATTTGGATGGGAAAGACAATGTTGATGAAATTCTAAAAGGAACACTATCACAGATCACGATAGCTGTTCAGGCAAGTGCTGTGTTGCCAAGTGTAGGCCAGTCCCTCTAGAAGTCGTTGCTCAAAGAATTGCTGCACATTACCAAGCAATTGCCGATGTTCCTGATCATCCAATGCACGATGCAGCAGTGTTGCAATTTTCAGACGTGTCTGCGTGGGAAACACTAGAAGAATTAGTGAATACTAAAGCAAGAAATCCTAACTCTGGAGTAGCTCCCTCTGTGCGAGACATACAAAAATACACAACAATGATTCAATTTCATCACTTGGTAAGTGGCCTTATAGGCCTTCATGCCAAAAGCAACAGATTGCGAGCAGAAGAAAACGAGGACGCAGCTCTCGCTCAGCAAGTTTACGATGATACTGAACTCCTGGCTAAGATCGCATTTTATTCTAACCATCCATATGCTTATGATGCAATAAAAGTTGTTCTTTTTTCGAATCTTAGATCTGATGGATATAAGCGCGGATTGAGTGACTGGATACTTAGAGGTAATGAGGAGAAAGGGATCACCCCCTATAATCAAGCATGTAAAAATTTAGCATTACAATTTAGCAAACCTAATCCGCATAATGAGTACGTGGAACGTATAGATCTTTCCCATTGGGTGAACAGAAATGATCCCATTTTATTACGTGATTTAAACCCTGCAAAACGGCGTATAGATGCTGCGTGATAAGCTGTTACTTAATCTTCATACGCAACAAATACGATGGATCATGTCGGGTGTATTGAATAACGCTACAGGACGCGAAAATCAATACACCGCCACCGACGACGTACCAGGATGGCACTTCACCAAACCAAATAATTCCAAACATACAAGCTAGCGGGAAACGCGCGAACTTAAACGGCGCCAGAAATGCTGCACTTGCATGCGCGTAGGCATGAATCAACAACCACTGAACAATACAATAAAGACATGCAATGGCCGCGATGACTGCCCAATCACACATGTTAAGCGACACCCAGGAAAGATACGCAAATGGGGCACTCAGCACTGTCATGCCGCCCAATAAATAGGTCAGCGACACCTCTGTCGAATCAATCAACGACACCTTTTTCACAAACAACGACGATGCTGAATAACAAACAGCAGACAGCAACGGCAACAACGCACTCCATGAAAACACTGTCATTGATGGCTTTAAGACAATACATACCCCTACCCCACCCAGCAACAATGCCGCAATGGTCGCTGGTCGCAACGTTTCTTTAAAGAACATCGCCGCACCCAGTGTTGTAAGAATCGCACTTGTAAGCGACAACGTTGTTACATCCGCCAGTGGTAGCTTTTGTAAGGCCATGATCAACAAGGCATTTCCAATGGCGCCGATAATTGCTTTTTTGGCGTGCCATCGTTTGTTGGGTGTTCGCGCAACATTTGACCAATGACCAATTAGCCATGGAATGCAAAATAAAAATCCAATGCCTGCCTTTAGAAAAAGTAGCTGCCCGGCAGAGATTGGGGTTTTAAGGCCGTGAACCAAGGCATTTGTTGTGCTAACCAATAAAGCCGAAAGGACAATAAAAAGAGCCCCTTTTTTATTCCAAAGGGCGGCCATGTGTTGTGTGGTTTGAGAGTGATTTTTCATTTATTCTTCTCTCGTCATCACGAGGAGTTGAAGACGACGTGGTGATCCATGTACTAAAGCAGCCTGGATGGCCACGCCCTCTTCGAGGACTTGCCATGACAGACAATATGCAATTTAATTTAACTATACTCTAAAATCAGCGTAAAACCTGAGCGATGCCTAAATTACGACGCCAACTTTTACACCCAATTTATGTGTCATAATATCTAGAAAAATAAAAAAAGTACACGTGCTTCTTGATTCTAATCGTTCTTTTTAACAAAAACACCCACTCATAAAACTTAAGAAGTCATGCGCCATTGCCTTGTCAATCATTTGCGGCCACGTCGTGCGCTCTAATTTAACGCGAAGCGCATCAATTGGATCTGTTTTGGCTAATCTATTTTTGGCTTTCATAAAGGCAGCCACTTAATTGGGGTGAGCAATATGAACTGCAATTCCTTGATCCATCAAGTGTCGAGCTAAATTTATTTCGTAACCACCTGTACTTTCCATGATGCATAAAGCCTCTTGAAATTCATGCTTATGATTTGAAATAAATGATTCTACATTTGATTGTAAAACTTTGTAAAATTTAGTGTTGAGGTGAATGTCTACCCAATCTTTTGAAATATCAATTCCAATGAACATTTTAAACATGGTATGCTCCTATAAGGTACGTAGTGCGGGATTGTTCATTCGGCCTTTATGGCCACTCTACCGTTCGCACTTAAGACCGTGTAATAAAAAAAGCTTCTAGATCCCATCGGCCTTGTTGGTCTATCCAGATAAACGAAGTCCTCTTCTATTACCTTTATACCGTTTGGTATATTTTTAAGATACAATCCATGTATTTCTGGATGGGCACGTTTGCTTCGCAATCTCGCCATGACGGTAGCACACTTATTTAATTGATTTATTTCACAAAGTAATGTTAGCTAATTTATTCTCTAGGAGAAAATTTTGATCAAAAAAACACTATTTTTAGTGGCGTTTGGAATGCAATTTTCCGCATCACACGGACAAGAAATTGATAAACCTGTGATTCTCGGCACACTCTCAAACATATACAAATCAATTCATGATACGGCGGTTCCAACAATAACGCGGCCCTTGATGTCTGCGCCTTTTGATATGGTAACCATTTCACGGCAAGTTACAGGCAATTCATATGCAGGGATAATTAAAGGTTTCAACACACAATATGCGCCTATTTTATCTAAAGTTCTTAAGGTGCACGCAGTCGAAATGACATTAAGAAGTAGGTCTATTTTCTTTATTCATATACGACCCAGCAAACAAAACAGTGCGCACCAGATCTTTGTGCGAAATATCCGTTGATTCCCGAAATCACAGCGGTATCTGTAATCGCGCTGTGCGATCTTGGATTTGCAAATCCATTTGAACGTATGAAAGTATGCTTTATGAATAATCTGCCCATTCCATTTTATCGAGATGAGAAGTTGGTTTTTTCTGATTTAATACGCAATAAAGAATGGCTATTTAGGGGAGGAACATTGACTGTATCTTCAAGTTTTATTCACATCGGGACATTTCTAACGCTTAATCATCATCTTAAACGAATTCTATTTAAAAAAGATGGTGCCCTGACTTTTTATGAATCATGTGTGCTGGGGCCAATCATGTCAACAATGCAAGCAACCATTACATATCCTTTGCTGACGTTACGTGCCAGACTGCATGCGGAGCGATTTAAAGCTGGACAGGCAAATCTTTCAGCATTTGAATATGTTAAAACTTTATGGCATTCAAATAGCTTGCCTGGCTTATACAGTGGTTGGCGCGCGAAAGTCATCCGAGGTACGCTTATGGCAATATTTGATACGTATTGGATTAATAGCATTAACAAACGTCAGTAGTGAATGTGGGGGTGAATCGGCTCCGGTACAAAATAAAGAGCATCGACCACCGTTTGGATTTGATTCAAACGATTCGCCATCAGGGGCATGCGTTGGTGGTGAGTGCTGCTTAATAATAATTAATTCATTTTTTCCACTTGAAAAACAAAACATTAATGCTTATATATAATTCAAGTTCTTCTTGTGTGTTTTTTATTTCACTCAATAATGGATGTGCTTTTTATTTCAAACAATCAAACCTTATGAGGTATTTTATGAATAAACTAAAATTAATAGCATCATCACTGTTAATGGCATCGATGTTGACTACATCAAGCTTTTCAATGCAGGCACCTGGGCAAGCACCTGACGCTTTTGAAGTAGATCAAAGTTATGGACCCACACTTACGTGTATTCCCCTGAGGTTGGAAGAAAGTAATCGTTACAAAAACGTACTGGTTGGTTCAATGTATGTGCGTGTGGATTGTGCACAAACAGAACTTGCTACTTTAATAACGGAAGTGAAAGCATCCGAAGAGAATCAAGATCCTAAATATTCATGGATGCGCGGTGACGATCGCAGTCAGTTCGATATGATAATGAGCCGCACTGGACAAATAGGTGGTCGTGGATGGGATGATATAGCAGATAAACTTGCTGTCACACAACAATGGTTGGCAAATCAAGAAATCGAAGCAAGATATGCAATTTTACACAAAGATATTACTGAGAGCTGCCAGACAACGATGGGCGGCATGTCATAAGCGCTAACCTAAGAG
>CAIOTO010000131.1 GCA_903861255.1 uncultured Alphaproteobacteria bacterium
ACCTAAATTCCCGGATAAATTGTAACTAGGATTACGTTTTCTGCGTGACCTCAACCTTGAGCGCCATTAAAATTTCCCGTTGTGCTTTTGTGATTTCTGTTAAAATATGTCCGTATTTTCCTGAGTATTTTATCTGTGTCAATGTTTCCATTTCAGCAAGTAGTTCGCGTACCGTATAACGCTCAATCAATTGAGAGGCACGCATTTCATTACGTAAAGCACTGATGTAAATAAGAGCAATAAACTGCACAAATAGTCTTCCATCAGCCGTTGCTGAATTGTGCATGCGCAAACGTTTCATATCCAGCTGATTCTTTAAATCATCAAAACTTTTTTCCACGACATCTTTATTCCTATAAATATATAAGGCCTCAAGAGGATCTTTAATATTATTCGTGAGCAGTGCTTGAAATCCTGTATAGCGATGAATATGCTGACGAACAGCTTCGGTGTTATAACTCACCTTTGTACCGCGCTTTGGTGTTGTATTTAGGATGAAAAAGGAATCATACGCTTTTTGGTGTTTTGGATTGATGTTCCCTGATTCAAGCTCTTCTTTATAGCACACCAATTCTTCATTAAATTGATCAACCGCGATTGCACGTGCATGGGCATTGTAAAAGAGATGTACATAACTGCGGCGTTTTTCTTTCCCCCATGGATATAGACGAGAATGGACGTATAAAATCTCCTCATCGATCTTTCGATAGCCTTCAGGACTATGGATCGTATCATAGACGTCATCGATTACTGTTTTAATCCACGTGTTATGAAGAGGAACGGAGACTAGAAATTTATCGTTGGCAGCAAACAACTCATCCACATTTTTTTGGCTATAAAAACCTTTGTCCATCACATAATTTAGTGTCTTGATCTCGAGTGCTTTAAAGGTCTTCAAGAGATTATGAACCGTTGTGACATCCGTCAGGCTACCGGGTAGACGATGAAAATAAACAGGCAGACGCTTTTTCTGCCCGAAAAGCATCGCCAAGTTGAGTTGTGGTAATTTTTCATTATCACGATTATAGCCATATTTAATATATCCATTCAGTTCAGAATACGAAGAAATGGACGTAATGTCATAACACAGGTAGTCTTCTTCTGCTATTTTTTTAATCCATGCCTTAAAAAAAGTTTGCTTTTCATCGGTGGTAATGGCGGGAAGTATTTCACTAATGCGCTGACTCGCTAAGGAGGCTGAGAGATCGGGCACGTGACGTTTACACCATGCCTCGCATTGACTTAATGCTCTACCCTCTGTAACTAAATAATAGGCCATTATCTTGATCTGCTGGTGCGTATCGGGAAAGCACGTCTTAAGCAACACATCTAATTCGAGCTTCTGTGTGATCGCATCTAATATCATTAATGGACCGACAGTCACTGCGGAGGCCGTTACCGCCGGCTCTCTTACCGCAGATTGTTCTTGGTTGAGACGTTTTGAAGGCACAAATGCACCACTAACAGGATCCAGTTTACCCACGCACACTTGCTTATTGCGTGCTTGTTTTTTTTCTTTGTCCCAATAGGATGTTGATTCATAGACATAACAAATGCCTGTTTTTTTATTAATATGATTTACACGAATTGTCATGCA
>CAIOTO010000132.1 GCA_903861255.1 uncultured Alphaproteobacteria bacterium
AATTTGACATGTTGACAGGCAAGCAAAAGAAAGAGGTTGCGCATCATTTGTTTGTGTCTGGTGCTTTTGCCGAGAAAAATGCCGCGGATTATATTGCAGAAACGCTGGGGCTTGGGCGTGCGACTGTTTTTAAGTATCTAAAGGAATGGCGGTAGGGAGGATGTCTCTGTCACTTTAAAATCCATCCTCTAAAGTGTCATCCTATGGGCTTGACCCGAGGATCTATAAAGTGGCAAAGGCAAATATTCTATTATTTTATAACCAAACACAAAATATATGCACCTTTAATTGTAAAGATCCTCGTGTCAAGCACGAGGATGACAGATGGTGTGAAAGGAAAAAATAATGACGATTAACACATTTAAACTTGAAGAATATCTGGCGCATCATGAATTTAGCGCACCGCATCTATTGTGTTGTTCAGACACGGAAAGCATTGGTGTGTCTGATTTGATCAACATGTCATCGCCTGCTGACAAAGACATATGGGACAACCTGTGTTTAGGATACACCGAAAGCAAAGGTATGCCAGCGCTCCGCCAACAAATCAAAGACACCTTATATCCAACATTGACGGCTAATAATGTGCTCTGTTTTGCCGGTGCGGAGGAGGGTATTTTTTGCGCGCTTCAAACGATCTGTACAGCCGGCGACCATGTGATTGTGCTAACGCCGTGTTATCAATCGCTTTTGGAAATTCCAAAGCATGCGGGCTGTACGGTAACGACTGTTGAGCTGCGCGAAGAAAATGATTGGCGCATTGATATTGATGCAATAAAGGCCGCTGTTCAGCCGAATACAAAATGCGTGGTCATTAATTTTCCACACAACCCAACCGGGCAAGTTATTACACAATCAGAACTTGATGCGTTGGTTCGTCTATGTGATCACCATGGGCTTTGGCTTTTTTCGGATGAGGTGTACCGCCTGTTGGGACAGCCATCAGAGCCATGGGCAGCGCCAGCTGCAACATTGTATCCCAAAGCATTGTCGCTGGGCGTGATGAGCAAAGCCTACGGGTTGGCAGGCCTACGTATTGGTTGGATTGCGTGTCAGGATGCTGAGGTGCTTAGCAAAATTGAAAAAATGAAACATTATACGTCGATTTGCAATAGTGCCCCGGCCGAGGTGTTAAGTCTGATAGCGCTTAAAAACAGTGATCAGATTTTAGCGCGAAACAATGCGATTACAGCAAGTAACTTGGCGTTGTTAGATGCATTTTTTGATGACCATAAAGACCTGTTTTCATGGGTTCGGCCGCAGGGTGGTTGCGTTGGGTTTGTGAAATACAACAGCGCGGAATCTGTTGATGATTTCTGTGATCGCTTGGTGAAACAGCGAGGTGTATTGCTTATGCCTGCATCGATTTATGACGTATCAACAAATCATTTCCGCGTTGGGTTTGGACGCAAGTCGATGCCAGAGGTGTTAGCGGAGTTTAAGTTATTTTTATGAAAATACTTAACCGAATGGATATTGAAAAAGCACTAGCTTAGCCCCAAAATTAAAAAGCCCACAAAAAAATTGATGTGGGCTTTGTCTGTTGGTAATAAAGAACGAATTAGAAGTGGTTTGATATTATAACACCTTTTTTTCGTCCAAACAGATTGGCTACTTTAGTCTGTGGGCAACTTCTCAAATGACTTTTTATCCATACAACCATAAGGCCCGACGTTGTCACTATATTTGGAGCTTAAGTTAACGCCTTTAGCCGTTTTGTCCACTGTTTTAACTGCACCACTTACATTAAAGACGCACCGATCTCCTTTAACACGACATGCATGCCCACCTGTTCCGCATTGATGCGTTGTTATGGGGGCTGGAACAGCATTGTCTTCCACTTCCGCAGATCTTTGTGGTGCAGGTGTAGCAGGCGCTGTTTTTGGTGGAGGCGGAGTATCTTGGGCTATTCGTCGTGTCAATTTTTCTCTTAACAGTGGTAGCGAACTTGAACACCGGATTTTTTCAGGAACATAGCGTGGATTTGCATTAAGATATGCTTGATCTCGCGTTAACACAAACTTACAACTCTCTTCTGCTTTTGCAATGCCCTCAGACAGAATTTCCTGAGTCAATCTTTGGTTATAATTAGGATTATCAAATATCAAGCGCAGGAAAGAATCATGCGGCCCTTCGGACGCCAGAAAAAAGATTTCTTTTATTTGATCTGCGGTTGGAGAGGGTGTCATTTTTTGCAAAAGACGACGCGCAATACCATCATTTCCACGACTTGCGGCAATTTTTAGTGCGGCAAATAAACC
>CAIOTO010000133.1 GCA_903861255.1 uncultured Alphaproteobacteria bacterium
GATTTTTTTACTTTTACTCTTGATTTTTTATAAAAAAAGTCCATTTTATAAGGTATGGGATGTTAAGAGGTTTTCTAGCCATGATTATCAGCACAGATACATTTAAAGATTTACAATCAAAATTGAAAATTTTTCAATCTGAAAAAACACAACTTGAAGCAAAAATTCAAGCAACGCCGCGCATGAATATGGGTGCATTGAACTTTGGCCATTATCAAATGAGCCGTAAAAAAGAACAATTGCAAAGTAAAATTCTAAAGCTTAATAGCATTTTACAACCTGATATCATTGCTTAATTTTGCATTGAATACTATTTAAACACCCATCTTTTTTAAGGTGGGTTTTTTATTAACTCATAATCTTACTAAAAAGGTATGAGTTAACTGAGCAAGGCCACACATCATTCGATGGACAATAAAACAACAATGACACATTACGATGTAATAATAATAGGTGCCGGCGCAGCAGGACTCATGGCAGCATCGCGTACTGGTAAAAGAGGAAAAAAAACGCTCCTCATTGAACACACGCATAAAATTGGTGAAAAAATCAGAATCTCCGGTGGTGGACGTTGCAATTTTACGAACATCAATGCAACTAAAGCGAATTATCTTTCACAGAACCCACACTTTATTGTATCTGCTTTAGCTGGATATACCCCAAAAGATTTCATTGCGCTTGTCGAATCATATGGCATTACTTATCATGAAAAGACACTTGGACAGCTTTTTTGTGATGGATCATCAAAACAAATAATTTCAATGCTGCTAGATTTATGTGAAAAAAATAACGTTAACGTTAAATCAGGATGCAGTGTTTCGGACGTTTCTAAAAGCGATCATTTTCGCATAAATACCAGTGATGGCACATTCACGAGCAACTCACTTATTATTGCGTGCGGCGGATTATCTATCCCACTCATAGGTGCAAGTGATTTTGGCTATCGAATTGCAAAAAAATTTGATTTAAACCTTGTGCCAACGCGTCCAGCATTGGTTCCTTTAATCGTTGCCCCATCTCAGCGGGAACTTTTCACACAACTAAGCGGTGTTTCAAATCCCTCCGTTGCTTCTTATAAAAAAACACACTTTGCTGAAAATATTTTATTTACTCATAAAGGGTTAAGCGGACCTGCAATTTTGCAAATCTCATCCTATTTAGAGAATTTCAACAACAAAGAAATTAGCATTAATTTATTGCCTGGTGTCGATCTCAAAGAACAATTCATTGTTGATAAAAATAGCAAGAAAACACCCGCAAATTACTTAAAAGCGTATCTTACAAATCGCTTAGTTGACCATCTAGCAACGAATGCAGATTTCAACAAAAGCATAACCGACCTTAAAAAAGACAGCTTATTTAAAATAGCGGATTCAATTCACCAATTTAACGTACCAATTAATGGCAGTGAAGGTTATCAAAAGGCTGAGGTTACGGTTGGCGGCGTTGATACAAATGAACTTTCATCTAAAACAATGGAATGCAAGAAAGTACCAGGCCTCTTTTTTATTGGTGAAGTCGTTGACGTAACAGGATGGCTCGGTGGGTATAATTTCCAATGGGCTTGGTCATCAGGGTATGCGGCAGGAAACAACTGCTGAACATAAAAAAATCAGCGACACACGTAAACGCATCACTGATGATTATTTATTCAACAAAAAATAATTACGCTGTCTTCAACATTGTAAGTTTTGATTTCTTACGACCTGTTTTACCAAGACCTGTATTCTTTGCAATCGCACTACGACGACGTGCATAGCTTGGTGATACCACTGGATAATCATGTGGCAAATCCCAACGATCTTTATATTGTTGTAAAGTCAGACCATATACAGTGCTAAGGTGACGCTTCAACATTTGAAGTTGTTTGCCATCTTCAAGACAAACGATGTATTCATCGTGCACTGAATCTTCAATAGGCACAGCAGGCGCAGATGGAGCACGTGACGTTGTTCCTTTTGGATTGAGACTAATCTCTGATAGAGATTGAAAAATACGACTCACTACATGAGAAATATCTTCTATTGGTGTTTTCTGGCTTGCAACGTATGCGGCCGCAATTCTACTTGTATGTTCAAGCAGGGTGGATACATTTAATACATCAGTCATTTGAAATCCTTTCTATTCATTTATACATACTAAAGTCATAAAAAAAACGCAATGCTTTTTATTAACGTATAAAACTAATTTTAAAATTATATACTACTTACGTATGATAATTATCACGCTTTACTGTAAAACTCTCACTTAAAATTACGAAATAACATCCACTATCAGCGTGTTTCCTCTTATCAAAACCACACGGACTTGTGTATTACTATCGATAGCCAACGCATTAACACTTCGAACGGCCCAACGCGTATCATTAATGTTGATGTAACATTTTGCATGCTCACCATTACCGGCAGGAATTGGCTGCTCAAGTGTTAATAGCTGACCAATAAGCTGCTCACTACGATTATTTAAATCTGTTGTTGTGCCCTGATGCTGATTTTGCATTGATTTACGTGCATAAAATAAATAGCCTGCTGTCAATGAGACAAGAGAAAAACAACAAAAGCATAGCAGCTGCCCCATTGATCCAAGTCCTAATAAAACAACCGTTCCTGCCGTGCACAAACACGCGACTCCAATCCACAATAGAAAGAAGGCAGGCAAGCATAGTTCAAGCAGCATCAGCACAACGCCAACGGCAAAAAACCATTGCCAGCTCGCTACATGACCTAGAGATAATTCACCTAGCATTACTCACTCCTATTTTCTACTAAACATTATATTTCTTAGATTTTTTACTGTCATTCCCGCGAAGGCGGGAATCCAGAAAATTCCATCCAATATTTGTATTTTGAAGTAGTCTAAAAAGTCTAGATTCTCGCCGCCGCGGGAATGACAAGTCCTATTTCAAACACCTAAGGTGTCCTCGGTTTCTTTGCTGCCGTTACAATTCCTGCAGTATCATTCTTTGACAACAACTCAGCAACACCGGCAATACTTCCAATAATACCTGACGTATCAAGCGGCATCATCAGCACCTTTTGGTTTGGTGATACAGCGATACCCTTTAAGGCTTCGACATATTTTTGCGCAACGAAATAATTTAGAGCTTGCTGATTACCATCACCGATCGCCTTCGATAATACGCGCGTTGCACTTGCTTCAGCCTCAGCTAAACGTTCACGACCTTCCGCTTCACGGTAAGCCATTTCACGCTTACCTTCTGCCTCTAAGATCATCGCCTGCTTTTCGCCTTCTGCCTCTAAAATTGCTGACTGACGCGCACCTTCTGCCTTAAGAACAGCTGATTGACGTTCGCCTTCAGCCTCTAGAATTGTCGCGCGCTTATCACGCTCAGCTTTCATCTGACGCCCCATAGATTCAACCAAGTCACGTGGTGGACGAATATCTTTAATTTCAATACGTGTTACCTTAAGACCCCAAGGACTTGTTGCATCATCGACAACGCCAAGCAAACGGGCATTAATGGCTTCACGTTGAGACAACAATTCATCCAAATCCATCGACCCCATAACTGTACGGATATTCGTCATTGTCATCGTTAAAATTGCGACTTTTATATTTGCAACTTCGTACACAGATTTTGCAACATCCATAATTTGAAAAAACACGATGCCATCGACCGTCACCGCAGCGTTATCTTTCGTAATAACGTCTTGTGATGGCACTTCAAGAACGGTTTCCATAACGCTTACTTTAGCGCCAATACGTTCGACGAAAGGCATCAATATATGCAATCCAGGCCGTAATGTATGCGTATAACGTCCAAAACGCTCCACGGTAAATTCATACCCTTGTGGCACGACACGTATCGCTTGCGATATAAAAATAACTATAAACAATGCTGGTAATACGTAAAATATTAAATCCATAATTAACACCTCATGTTGAATAAAATTAATGAAAGATACCATAATTAACTATTCTTCACAATGGATTTAAAAAGAACAGCATCAATACATATTTATTAAGTGTGTCAAAATCTTATAAAAATGGTATATCTTACACAAAGAAAACAACAATGCTTGGTCACTGAGCATGCATACTTAAGGCTTGATATATGTCATTTCCATCCATACGATCAATCGTTGATAAATACGGATTATTGCCTGACAAAAAATACACAAAAAAATATGGGCAAAATTTTTTATTTGATGAAACCATTACAGCGCGTATAGCAACGTTTGCACGGCTGCCAAAAGATGCGCGTGTGCTTGAAATCGGTCCTGGCCCGGGCGGGCTGACCCGTGCGCTATTAGACCAATCGCCAGAACGTTTAATCGCGATTGAATACGACCCATTGTGCATAAAGGCATTGTCATACATTAAAGATGCTTATGCTAACTTTCAATTGATCGAGGGCGATGCCTTAAACATTGAGTTGGCCAGCCTTATGCTAGATGCACCTCAAAAACCTATCCATATTGTAGCGAACCTCCCCTACAATATCGGTACAGAGCTGCTAATACGATGGTTACACCAACTACCGTTCATTGGTTCAATGACACTCATGTTTCAAAAAGAGGTAGCAGAACGAATAGCCTCAAATCCAAGTTCAGGTGAATATGGACGACTTTCCATCATTACGCAAATTTTATGTACCGTAGAGCATGGGTTCGATTTGCCTCCACACGCATTCACACCAGCCCCCAAAATTGAATCAAGCGTTATTCATTTGCACCCCAAACCAGACTCGCATAAATATTTACCACTCCTGCCAACATTAGAGCAAATCACACAAGCCGTATTTCATCAACGCCGCAAACAAATTAAAGGTCCGTTAAAAGTCATTTTTGGTGATGATACACTTGCTATGCTGGAAAAAGTTGGCGCAACTGGTGACCAACGCCCTGAGAATTTAACACCAGATCAGTATCTACAATTAGCGATATTAAAGCATGGATGACTATTTTACATCATGGGCGCTTAAACTTGATACCGTTGCAAAAGCGACAAATACAACTCCTGCCCGCCTTATCAATTGGCTGCTAAAAGGTTACGACATTGAAACAGATGTCAGACTTTTGGATACTAAAACACTGACCGCAAGTCAGCAAGCATCAATCGAATCTGGCCTTGTGCGTCTGTTGGCATCTGAACCAATCTCCAAGATTTTAGAAGAACAAGAATTCTACGGCAGATCCTTTAAAACGACACACGATACGCTTGATCCAAGATCGGATTCTGAAACACTCATTCATGCCATGCTATCGTATTTTACAAAAGATGAGGCGCCGCGACTGCTTGATTTAGGCATAGGAACAGGCTGCTTACTCATCACATTACTTTTGGAACTACCACATGCAACTGGAGTTGCTGTTGATATCTGCCCAAAAGCACTTGCAATTGCAAAAGAAAATGCAATTCGGCATGGCGTAACTGATCGAATTCAATTTTGTTTAAGTGATTGGTGTTCCAATGTCACGGGCACATTCGAAGGTATAATGTCGAACCCCCCCTACATTACCGATGATTATCCACTTGATCCATCGGTAGCCTTATATGATCCAGCACATGCTTTATTTGCAGGTGCAGACGGATTAAATGCGTATCGCAAATTATTTGATCAATTGCCCGCTTTGTGTAAGCAAACGACTAAAATCATCTTTGAAATAGGCTTTGATCAAGCTGAATCCGTTCCATCTATAGGAAAAGAAAAAGGCTTTCATTTGGTTCAGTCCAAGCCAGATACAAACGGCATAATACGTGCGTTAGTGTTTGAAAAAACAAATTAAAAATTTATTGCACACGGTTGATATGTAACCATACCAACACGTAATTATATTTCACCTTCCTGAATATTTTAAAATTCTTATGGTATTTTTACCACTTTCATTGATGTTTTAGCATCATGCTATTATTTTTCAATCAGATTACGCTTGCTGGCAAGCGCTCTTTCTCATATGTTGTCCTTATATTATTGCCGCGATTTGCGAACATCGCTCAGAAGTGGTAAAATAGAATGATTAGTGGACATAGAATATTACCTTGAGGTTCCCATGCTTATCAAAAAACTATATTTTGTATTTCATCTAATTATCTACATTCAATTATCATCACTTCATACATTTGCCATGATGTCTCCCGACTCTGAAAGTGATGGATTATGTGGCATACCAGCTAAGGCAACGCTTAACCCTGATCCAGGTACTGACACATTGTACAAATCAGATATTTTCAAAGCTCAAATATGCCTTCTTGAGAATTTTTCTATTGAATACAGCATTACTCCATTACTGGAAGATCTACAAAATTGGGAGTATTGGCACCCAGCACATTGGATGCAACTATTCCGAATAGCACGTGCTCTTGAAGACTTTTCAGAAAAAACAGACGCCCCCCCCTAATACTGGGTTTCAGCTAAGTGGATACCAATATATCGACGAAGAAACTGACATGCAAAAAATAAAATTTATCTTAGCACCTTCTGATTCACCTGATTTTTCAACAAGTATGATGACCCGAAATTTTAATTCAAAAAGAGTTACGTCACCAATTGCAGGGCATTTTTTTCAATCTAGAAAAGAAAGACCAAACTTAATATTCATAAGAACTACGATAAATCAATTTAAACAAGCACTGAAGTCAAGCCATCTAAGAGCAAAAGAGTCCGTCCCCATTCCACCTTTTTGTCATACGTGCAATCAAGCTACTGAAGAAGAAACATCAAAATTAGAATCTGAAAAGCCATTTTGGCGACTCACACAAAGTGAAAGTGATTCATACTGTGATCTTTTTCATACCCAACACATATGCTCTCTACACCACTGCACAGACGTAATGACACTTGAATTAAGTGAAACACTGCCAAGGTTGATCAGGCGCAGAACAACCAAGGAATCACCTGAAAATTTTGATATTCACATTCGTTCGTATAGCACGACAATAGACAAACATTTAAGGTGCAGGATTACATCTAGAATGCTTGATTCTTGCGATTCACGAGAAAAAAGTACTGACTCAGAATCTTCATATGATTCTTTTATGGAGCAACCTGTCGAAACTCCTAGACCTAGAAGATTGAAAGAAATTGAAATTCCAACATCAACTGCTTCTGCGCACAATAAAGCTAGTGACCCTGCGCCACCACCGCCCAGCAAAAAGGGACAACAAAGATTAGGGAAAACCATTAGTGACGCTAGCAAATATAATGCTTGGTAAAAGCCTGATGAAAGCTAAAAAAGGTCTTCTTAAGAACAGTCACATAACAATTAAGGTTCCCTTTGAAAAAGTCTCAGGGAACCTAGATTAAAGTTTATATGTATAAATGACTGAGACTTTCATTAATAGGCGGAGAAAACTTTGGAATCAACAGCTCAATCAGCTCTGGTGTAATAATTACTGTTTCGCCTGACAAACGATCTGCGTTCTTAAATGTTGGATTTAAAACTTCGTCAACGATCTTTCGTAGTGACCTTGCACCTGTTTTTGATTCAAACGCCTTATCTGCAATAAGATCGAGTGCCAGCGGAGTAAATTCAACCTTAACCCCATAGTTCTTCAGAAGCAAGCAAGGAAGTCACTTGATTAATGATTGAATTCACGGGTTCAGTTAAAATGCGCCTCAGACCTGCCTTACTCATCGGCTTAAATAAGATGTGATTATGAACACGGCCAATAAATTCACGTTTCAGCCAAAGAGCAAGAGCCTCATCTGGCACACTGTGCCGCTTTTCAATTATTTCTTTGGGGAATTTTGGCCTGACCTTCTTTACTTTTCCAGTTCCAGTTGCAGTTCCAGTTGTAGCGTCAGTTACTAGATTTGCGGCCTCACTACCTACTTTCTGCGCTTCAGTTACACACACCGATGTTTCCTGCTCAGGCTCTTTCACTGCAATGCGAACTTCTTGCTCCCTCACTTCAAGACCATCAAAAGCACCTGCGCAAATAAACAAGATATTTGCCGTATCAACAGTATAGTCGGTCTTCCCTCCCATGCCATTCTCGATTGAGACTTTTACGCGCTCTCCTTGCAAGTAACGCAAAAGTTCGGCTTGCACATCAGCGCCAGCAATATCACGCTCTCCCCCTCCTGTTTTTGCGCAGATCTTGTCTATTTCATCTATAAAAATAATAGTATTATTTTCTGTTGCAGCAACATTCAATTTGTTTTCTATAAGCGCATTCTTTATCAGGCTAGATGCACTTTGTCCAACGTAGCCCGTACGTGTTAATGAGCTTGCACTGCCAAGTACTAATTTGACATCAAGGTTATTCTCATGCAAAAAGTCTCTAATATACTCAACTGATGCTGTCTTTCCACACCCTGTATGTCCAATCATTAGGATGTTGCTCTTTTCATAATGAACATTCGTTTTAACTTTATTGTGTTTGAGCGCTGCATAGTGCCGATGAATGTACATCGCAAGAGATGACATTGCTTCTTCTTGCCCTATAATAAATTGATTCAGGTACTCTGCTATTTTTCTGGAAGCAGGCAATGTTGCCTTCGCCTTAGATGCTGCGAATCTTCTTAAATCTAAACGAGGAAGTCGTGAGGGAGAAGATAAAGTATCACTAACGCTGATCTCCCATGAAACACTCTTTTTAGTATTACCCTGCAGAGAATTACCTTTGTCAAACGTATCCTTGCCATCCTTATCACCTTCATCTCTCTCGTCGTCAGCATCATTTTCGTATCCTGACGCAAACTCACCTCGTGGCGTCTTTAATGATCTATACGGCTCGTCCTTTCTCAACCCTCTTTTTGCCACAAGACTGGATGAGCCACTTTTCACCACACTAGCAACAGAAGGCCTCATTAAACTTAATTCAGATTTGGGTACGATTGATCCCTCTTTACTAACAAAATACATGTAGAATTCGCCCCACAAAGGCGTATCTAACTGCCACATAGATGTTTGCTCAGCTGTACTGGCGGGCATCTCCTTGAACAACCAATCAAGGTATGCAGCCAAGCCATCCACATTGCTTTCTTCTGGAAATGAAACAAAGAATTCTGTTAATTTTGCATCGACTAAATTCTGAATAAAATTTTGTTCAGAAATGCGCCTAACCGGAACATCATAAAGCTTATCAAGTGCTTTAAATAAAGTTTCGTAGTCTGTTTTATTGGGGCCACCTGAATCAAAGGTTGCATTATCAGCTGATTTTCCACCGCTTGCTGTAAATAAATCATGCCCATTTCGGTCACTTGTAATACCTTCTGTCGACAAACAAGATGTCATCAAAAGAACGCTTAATTTAAAAAGTATTTTTGTGCGAATCATAATTTTTCTCCCTACAGAAATAAAGAGAATTTAGGAAACCAGTTATACAACGTGCCCACAAATACTTTTATGTACGTTAAGTCATTCTTCCAGTGGAATACTTACTTCAAAATATCCATACAAAACAGAAACATACTTCCACAATGAAATAATATTCTTAAGCGATTTCATAGAACTGAAAGTAATTGCGCTATCTTTCTTAGATTTTAAAGAAAAGTAATTTTGCGAAAAAAACAAC
>CAIOTO010000134.1 GCA_903861255.1 uncultured Alphaproteobacteria bacterium
GCCGTTGCCGTCGGTATATTCCACGTCCTGATACATATCCAACTGCGACAGCAATACATCGTGTGTGGCCAGGGTGTCGGCTTCGGCCGAATGGGCGTTGATAATATCTTTTTTGCACGCACGCGCATTTGACATGCAAACTACTGATACGGTTGTCCGATATCCTATAGTTCTAGTGTTTGTCTCGATGGTATATTCAAAACTCTCCTGATTTAAGTATTTTAAGTCAGGTAATATTAACACTACGAATATGAATAGGATTTCTAAGAATGGCAACCGGTACTGTAAAATGGTTTAATTCAACAAAAGGTTATGGGTTTATTATGCCTGATGACAAAAGCAGCGACGTATTCGTTCACATTACTGCATTGGAGCGCGCAGGCCTTCAATCACTAAATGATGGACAAAAACTCAGCTATGAACTTGCTTCAAACAAAGGCAAAGTTTCAGCTGTTAACTTAAAGTTGATGGATTAATCAATTTGCTTTACTGCTTGAGTGTCTTAGCATTAGTGCCAGAAATGGAATTAATACAAGCCTCGAGCAGATTTGACTTAGAATAATTAAAAAAGACGGCATTAAATTTTATTGCCAGTTTAAAAAATTTTTGAATGCTATACGCTCAACAATTTGATCATAGACCCATTACATATTTATAATGTGGGAATCGTTTCTAGCAGTGCTTTAGAAACCCTGATCGAGCCCAACGGGCAATGCAGTAATCAATATTTTGTGAAATTGGTAGATAACCTCTTTTCGTTCACATCACCTCTTTTCGAAGAGGCGATTGTTGTTTGATGATATTACACAACACGTATATTCATGTATGCGTGCTTCTGTTTTATTTTTTAATCAACGTCATGCATGTGTAAGCGCAATTAGGTAACTTAAAGCTATCTTTCAGTGCGAATTCTGTAATGGTACAGGATTTATTTTTTACATTGGAAAAACAAAACATGACTGACACAAATACACAAACACAAAACACAACTGATTTTAAATCATTTGGCTTGCCGGAAGAGCTTTTACTAGCGCTTGAGCGTTTAAGCATCACAATACCAACGCCAATTCAGGCAGAGGCTGTTCCATTTGGTCTTGATGGAAAAGACGTGCTCGGTTCAGCGCAAACAGGTACTGGTAAAACATTGGCTTATCTGTTGCCTTTATGCACAAATTTATTGGCATCGACTGAGAATTCAGCACTTGTAATGACGCCAACACGTGAGCTTGCGATACAAGTACAAGATATGGCTAACAAGCTTTTGGCTAAGAAGCCACAGTTTGAAATAGCACTTTTGATTGGCGGCGACCCAATGGGTAAGCAACTTGGTCAACTTCGTCGTCGTCCGCAGCTCATTATAGGCACACCTGGCCGTATTAATGACCACTTGAATCGTGGATCGTTGAATCTTAGCCGTACACAATTTTTGGTGTTAGACGAGACTGATCGTATGCTTGATATGGGTTTCAGTGAACAGCTTGAAACGATTATCGAAGTTATGCATGAAACACGTCAAACATTGATGTTCTCGGCAACAATGCCAAAGAATATCGTGCGTATTGCAAATCAATATTTGAGCGATCCAGCACGTATTACGGTTGGTTCAACAACACAGCCAGTGACGCACATTAAACAAGATATTATCCACACGTCACATTCTGAGAAGTTTGCACATCTTTTGCGTGAATTGAATGAACGTGAAGGATCTGTGATTGTTTTCGTTAAAACTAAAATTGGCGCAGAAGATCTTAAAGAACGTCTATGCGATGAGCATCATTCAGCGGATGCAATTCATGGTGACTTACATCAACGCAAACGTGAACGTGTTGTGAAATCATTCCGCGCAAATAAAAGCCGTATCATGGTTGCAACCGATATCGCTGCACGTGGTCTTGATGTTCCCCATATTCGTCACGTTATTAACTATGACTTGCCACAATGCCCAGAAGATTACATTCACCGTATTGGCCGTACAGGTCGCGCGGGTGCTGAAGGTTCTGCACTTTGTTTGTTGGCGCCAGATGATCGTCATAAATGGCGCGCAATTAGTCAATTGATGAATCCAGGTGCACCTATTGATTTCCCAGGCGGAAAATCTGAAGGTCGTTCAGATGGTAATCGTCGTCGTAATAGCGGTGGCGGTGGATTTGGCGGCGGTGGTCGTCCCGGTGGTTTTGGCGGAGAACGCCGTAGTTTCGGTGGTGATCGTCCTCGTGGTGATCGTCCTGCTGGAGGTTTCGGTGGTGATCGTCCACGCGGTGATCGTCCCGCTGGTTCAGGCGAAGGCCGTGGCTTTGGTGGTGATCGCCCACGTAGTGATCGTCCTGCTGGATCAGGTGAAGGTCGTGGTTTCGGCGGAGAACGTCGTAGCTTCGGTGGTGATCGTCCTCGTACGCCAGGCGGCGAAGGTCGCGGTTTCGGCGGCGGAGATCGTCCGCGCGGTGATCGTCCTGCTGGATCAGGCGAAGGTCGTGGCTTTGGCGGAGAACGCCGTAGTTTCGGTGGTGATCGTCCTCGTACGCCAGGTGGTGAAGGTCGCGGTTTCGGCGGCGGAGATCGTCCACGCGGTGATCGTCCTGCTGGATCAGGCGAAGGCCGTAGTTTTGGTGGTGATCGCCCACGTAGTGATCGTCCTGCTGGTTCAGGTGAAGGTCGTAGTTTTGGTGGTGAACGCAAACCAAGTGGTGAAGGCCGTGGTTATGCTGGCGGTGGTGACCGTCCACGTGGCGCCAACAAAGGTTTTGGGGCAAAGCCAGCCTATGCAGATAAGAAAGTATTTAGAAAGCCATAAGTTTTCACGAATATCTTAAATTTGTTACCCTCATCTTGTATGGGGGTATTTTTTTTGACAAAATTCAATAAAAAGTGCATAAAATTAAAAATAATTTGATAAAAATGTTTTCTTATTAATGATTTTTAATTCTTTTTGTGGTCCAATAAGGATAGAACAAAGAAACTGTGCGTATTTTGTCTAGGCTATGTGGATAAAAATAAGTGAGAGATAAGTCGGAAAAACTTGAATGGTAAATGTTCATTTTCTTGGAGTGCGTGGTAGTACCCCTTGCGCTGACAGTCGTTTTAGTCAGTATGGGGGGCATACAAGCTGCGTTTTAGTGGAAGCCGACGGCGGTATTTTCATTTTTGATGCCGGGTCTGGTATTGTGAATGCGTCTGCGCTTGCTCTTCAACTACCAAGCAGAGAATGCCACTTGTTTTTCTCACATGTTCACCTTGACCATATTATGGGGTTTCCTTTTTTTGCTCCATTATGGTTTAAAGATTATACCGTTAATATTCATGCGGGAAGTCTTGCAAAGTATGGTGGTATTAAAGATTTCTTCACGCGTACATTGGCCGAACCATTATTCCCAGTCCCTTTCGCTGCTTTCCCAGGCAATATTAAGTGTAAAGATTTTACGCCAGGTCATGTGCATAAATTTGGCAATGTTCGCATCGATACGTTTAGGTTAAATCACCCTAATGGAGCTGTTGCTTATAAATTAACATGTAATGGTAAATCTATGTGTTATGTGACAGATCATGAGCATGGTGAAGGATCCAATCGCGAAGGGCTTGTTGAATTCATTCGTGGAACTGATGTGTTTATTTATGATTCAAGTTATTCAGATGATAATTATCCAAAATTTAAAGGGTGGGGACATTCAACATGGCAAGAGGCTTTGCGTCTAGGTGATGATGCTGGTGTTGTTAAAACAGCTATATTCCACCATGATCCACTCAACACAGATGATAAAATGTCGGTCATTGAGAGACATGTAGGTGAATTTAGCAGTCGTGGTTTTGTAAGCCGTCAGGGTATGGTTATTACTATTTAACAAAATGATATGCAGTTGGCTTTGAAGTCTGACGATAATCTATAACCATTCACCTGTAAATTAATCACACCGCCCCGTGTATTCCGCGGGCGTCGACCCGCGGATCCAGATGCCCGGATCAAGTCAGCGCAATACACAAGTTATGGGTGAATGATTATATGTCAAACCAATTTCTGGCTGATTTATTTGACAGACGCCAAACATTATTCGCGTACTGGCCGTGTTTCTTGGGGCTTGGTATAGCTACCTATTTCTCTCTTTCATTTGAACCACACATATATACTTCTCTCGCTCTGTTGGTTGCGTTGTCTTTTTGCTTTATAGTTTTTCGCATAAAACTTCACGGACATGCCGTCGCTTATTTTTTAATGCATGCACTGCTCGCATTTGTTCTTGGCTTTTGTGTTAGCAATGTACGCACAGCTTATTTAAATACACTATTTATAGCTGCTCCCCTTAAAAATCATACAATTACAGCAACGGTTCTAAATGTTGAGCATACAAAGGATTCGCATAATCGGTTTACGCTTGGCGAGATTGATGGTGCAGCAATTAATAAAGCGCATGTAAAGGGCAGGGCGGATTTGCATCTTGAACCTGGTTGGCGTGTGAAATGCTTTGTTACTTTGCTGCCGTTAACGGGCGCCGTTAGTCCTGTTGCGTATGACTTTAAACGGGCACATTACTTTGCCGGCATTGGTGCATCGGGCCGCGTAAAGTCATGTGTTGTGCTTGATAAACCGACATCAACGATGGCAAATTTACGTTACAGCATTACTCAATCATTTCGTGCGCGGTTGACGGCGCCTTATGGTGATATTGCGGCAGCTCTTGTCACAGGCGATCGGTCAGGTATTCCGAAAGACCTGAGGCAGCAATATACAGATGCTGGGCTTGCACATGTATTGGCTATATCAGGGCTGCACTTGGGATTGGTTGCGGGGATTATCTTTTTTGCGATTAAACGGTTGTTGCTGGTGGGATATTTATGGCGTCCAGTTATTGCAATCAGAGAACTTTCTGCGTGCCTAACCATTTTGGCGATGGCCTTTTATTTAGGGTTATCAGGGTTTGGGTATCCAGCTATCAGGTCATTTGGTATGACAACGTTGATTATGGTGGGTATTATTTTTAATCGTGATCCATTGTCAATGCGATCTGTCGCATTAGCTGCGTCGATTATCCTGTTGATGTATCCTGAGAGCCTATTGTCGGCTAGCTTTCAGCTTTCTTTTTCCGCTGTGATTGCGTTGATTGCAACGTACGAAGTCACAGGACAGCCGCTAAAAGATTGGGTGCATAGTGATGTTAATGGTAAGCACAGCGCCTGGTGCCGACGTCCAATTGCGTATTTCTGTGCTATTATGTTGACCACAATTGTTGCGACATTAGCAACGACTCCGCTCAGTATGGCTATATTTAATCGATTAACACTGCAGGCTGTTTTAGGAAATTTGGTGGCGATACCATTGACCGGTTTTTGGATTATGCCAACGCTTGTGGTTGCGACAATATCGCTGGCGTTTGGTGGGTGGGATTTGGCTTTTTGGGCGCTTGAATTAGGCATAAAGGCTTTATCGTTGATTGCCATTTGGGTATCTGCGCTGCCGGGGTCTGGGTTAATGGTGCCGACACCATCTGATTTATTTTATCCGTTCTTTGTAATTGGCGGGTTATTGCTTTGTTTGGGGCCATGGCGCCGTGTGCGTTTGGCGGGGCTTGCAATTGCCTTCTTTTCGTTTGTTTTCTTTAAAAACACTACGCTGCCTATTGGTTATTTTGCAGGTGATCGTTCCGTGTTGGCTGTTTTTCGAAATGATACATTGTACGTGTCTAGTGTAAAACGAGGACAGTTTTATACCGATCAATGGCGCCAACATTTAGGTGTTTATCCTGACCACGTGAAATTAATGCCGGCGCAAGATTGGGTGTGGCATGGGTACGCTGTGGTGGCGGATCCATTTAAAAATGTGATTGATGCGTCGTTATATGAACGCGATGCTAAGAAGCGTTATTTGAGTTTCTTGCCACTCAAAACACACAACATGTCTGTGCTAACGAATAGTTTTTGGCGAAATGGCGCAATGGTTGATGCCGAACAGTTGCGGATGAAAGGATCAGCGTTTGTCTATACCGATGGGATGGTTCGTTTTCAGAGTGAATTGAAGCATCAACGTCCATGGGGGTGAATAATAATGATGTTGGACAAAAATAGTAAAATTAATTTAGTATTCACTACCCCAGCGTCATCCTCGTGCTCGACACGAGGATCTATAAGGGTTGAAAGGCATATAGTTTTATGTTGGCGAATATCAGCTGAACAATAAGTCATTTGCCTGGGAGA